>JAGVDZ010000164.1 GCA_020058465.1 Parachlamydiales bacterium
GACAGCGCCTCCTTCGATGATGAAGGGATCGGTCTTAGAATCCTTTCCCCACAAAAAAGGGGTCTTTTCAAGAGGAACACAAAGATCTCCCTCCTGAAACGAAGCTAGAAGATCGGCCGCCTGATCACGGGCATCCGGAAAATATCTCTCCGTAAAGAGATCTCCAATCGACGAGATGCCCTTTTCAGTCATAGTCATACCAATTTATACACAAATGAACTCAAAATTTGGGAATTTGACAAGGAGGTAGCTTGGAATTCATCTTTCTGAAGCAGCTAAACTTGAAAAGTTTAGCGATGCCAAGAAAGGTGAACTCCAAGCGTCACTGTCAAATGTGTATATACCCATCGCAATGGCTCAAAAAGCGTAGATAAACTCCGTCTCCCACTGGGTAAATGTAAATGAAGGACCTAGGTTGTCATCCAATCTGGTAGAAAATTTGAAGATATTTTGCACGGTCATCGCGTTGGTTAAAAGGTAGAGAAATTCAACCTCTGGTCCATGAAAATTCGTATTTCCACAGGCAGTTGCCTTAGTCGTTGCCCCACCAGAACCGTCGGTGCTGTTCGTGTAAAGACCCACCCCTGCAGTATTACCTCGCCCAATTCCCAACATATCATACTCAGGGATTGCCTGAGCCTCAACAACCTGATAATTAGCGTTGAAGGCAAAATCCCCTTTTTTCCTAGCTGTACCGAATGAAAAGCCAGCATAACCGGCCCAATTCCGTCGACCAAATGCTTGCCCATGAACTCCAGCTTTAGCCAAGGGATTTTTTAGCGCCACATGGTTCGTCAAAACTCCTGCATAAAGACGAAGCTGCTGCTTTTTTCCAAACCAATAAGGAGAAAAATCATAACTCGCACTCAACTGAGAAATCACAAACCGAAAGCGAAGAAGGGTGAGGGCAACATCTTCACTATTGGGGACATACCAGTCTATCAAAGAATATTTTAAACTAAAAGGTGTCTCCCCGATCCTCAAAGCTCCAAGTTCTGTAACAAATCCGTAGTGCTTGGCTAGATCATTAACAATAAAGCTTGCCAAATTGGCATAAAATTCCCCTACACCTGTCGTCACTTTACTAAATCTAACAAGACCTCCATCAAATAAAGAAGCAAATTGTATTCTCGAATCAAAAACATTGAAAAGGCTCCTTCTCCCTAGTTCGAGGTCTAAAGAGTAGGTGTCCCCTTGTAAAACTCGTCCTCCAAAATAGCCCTTCTCTAACCGAATTTTATTGAGAGTTCCGCTTCGAATTCCCATATCGTTATCGAACTCAACTTTGATGGCAGCCCAAGTCAAGTCAGAGCGATAGTCAAACATCAAGTTGACTTCATTGTCCCAAGCATACTTTGGCTTGGTATTCTGAGTCCTTTGCTGAACACCGTTTTTAATCTCGCTTGTCGCTTGAAACTCAGTCCTCACCTCAGCGCTCAAAGAAAGGTCCCCTCCAATCTCTTTGACAGTGACAAGACGTTTGTTCTTAATCCATTCTCTCAAAGCTTCCATATCATCTCGATCTGAATCTCTTTTATCTTCAGAACTAACGTCAGCTGTCTGTCCAAAAAGGCTTATTTGTACCACGCAAAAAGAGACCGAAATCAGGAGCGTCAAAAACCGTTTCAACATATAATATAGCCTTCCGTTTCTATGAAAACAGGGTGGCCATTCTAGATTAAAATTCGTTTCTGTCCAATAGACTTTTGTAAGGCAAGGAACCTCACAAGAGGTCGATTAAAAGCAGAGATCAAAGGCTAAAGACCATGCCTCTTCATCGATAAAACGAGCTTCAAGGTTGAGAAAGGCAAAGCTTCCTTTGGAAAATGTGCAGCCGATATAAAGTCCCGTATGACCTCGTTTTTTAAACTTTTCTGAGACAAGACCTTCCTGTTTACCAAGACCTGGGTCAAGGTGGGTGATCAGACAATCGTATTTGATCCCGACATAGGGGGCTAAGTAGTCGATCTGGAACGACAGATCGGAAGTGGCCTGCCACTCTACTTGTCTCAATTTACCCAGAGCTACGTCAAAAGAACTTCCATCCACTTGCCATCGCTCAAAACTCGATTGATAAGTGCTCCATTTCGTGCCCATACCTAAAAGAACGCAGTTCCATTCAAGCAAGGTGCCCCTAGCCCCCAAGCTCCAGTTAGGTGCCCAGTCTGTTTTGATTTCTATCCTCTCGATGGCAGGTCCATTTGGAAAGCGCCAGTGACTCTCGATTTGACTGTAAGATCCAACTCCATAAACATCAAAACGTTGTAAAAATGAGAAGGTTAAACCAATACCATGGCACCACTTTGTATAGAGATCGACACGTCGACTAGAACTCTGAAAGAGTCTAGCGTCGTGAACAAAATCCTCTTCGATGCCAGCTCGGAGCGAGAATCGATGTAAACATGGTTGGATCAACCCTTTGTGCATCCAGCTTGCTGCTGACGGACTCCCTACACTCATCGCTTCCAAACAAGATAGAAAAAAGAGCATCGTGACACAAATCCTACCGCAATGGATACCAAACGTGAGAAATTTGGCATGAGTGGTCATGGTCCGTTGAAATCCTGAGTCTTGGTTGAGATGATTCAAAGGCGTAGCCCTTTTACTTCTGCATATTCACCATATTCACTCGGAGATCGAAATACAATCCAAGGGACAGTATTATCTTTGGAAAGCCACTGTTGCCACTCCATCGGAAAACCTTTACGTCCATGACGGGTGACTCGCCAAATTGATACCTCTCTCGTCATCGGATGGGTCACAATGGCTAATTCCCAATCAGACCAATTCGTATCGGCAAGGCGAAGAGCCAAGGAGAAGGCCAAGTAAGTCTCCTCCATGACCTGCTGAATCTTTTCTTCGACATCGAAAGAGGAACCACACTTCCCTTCCCTATAGAGCCGAGCCGAAACAATTCGATCTCGGAGAGACAACGCGTGTATATAGTCAGGCAACGTAGCTAAAATCCATTCTCTTTCGTGCGGAGCGTGCATTCGAAGCCACACATCCACTTTATCACGAGGGATCAAAGGAAAGTATTCGTAAACGAACGCATCGATAAGCCCTCGTGCTTTAGGGATTTTGAGTTGTTCAGAAATATCATAAACAGTCGAAAGCCACCCTGCAGGGCTATGGATTCGGTACATATTTCGAAACATATGCAAAAAGACACCTTGTAGGTAATTTGGAAGCGTTCC
>JAGVDZ010000012.1 GCA_020058465.1 Parachlamydiales bacterium
CATAGGGGCCGATAAAATCATCGGCGGAAGTGAGCAGACGAGAGTCACGACCTTCATTCCAGAACGTGTCGGTGTTTCTCTGCGCATAATGGCCCGCTGTTCTGATATCTTCCCAAGTACCGGAAGAGGAGCGGAAACAGGCTGTGAGAAACAGAAGATATGAAAGACAAGCCACACGACGCATAAGAACACACCTCGGCGAATGAAAGTGAGATTACGCTGAGTTTAGGCAATTGCCGATTTCTTGACGAGAGTTTGTCAGCACTCGCTAATGGTATTACTTTTGATTGGGAATATTGCGCGGCGCGAACACAGGAAATCGCCTTTGTTTGGCCCCCTTAGTCATCGCCTGGGGCACAGGGTGGGCAGTGTCGAGCAAGAAAAGTTGGCACTCTTCTTCGCTTTCCGTATTGTAAATTAAATGGCGATTGTTCGGCGCCCATTGGGGGTTTTCTTTCATGCCCGGCCCCTTGGTGAGCTGGATCTCTTGTTGAGTTGCGATGTCATAGAGACAGATTTGACGGACGCCATCGATCTTAGCGCTGTAGGCGATTTTCGTCCCGTCGAAAGACCAAGAGGGGGAGGTGTTTTCTTTCCAGTTTTTTGTGAGGAGGGTCACCTCCCCTTGTCGGTCTCGAAGATCGTAGAGGTAGAGGTGGGGCGATCCTTGCATGTCAGAGACAAATACTAAACGAGTTGCGTCAGGAGAGAAACTGGGTGAGGCCTGTGTAGCAAAGGGCTTTGAAAAGAGCTGTTTGGCTTTGCCAGTAGGGCGGTGATGAGCATCTAATCTTTGAATGAAAAGATCAGGTCTACCAGCAACGTCAGAGATGAAAGCGATACAAGAGCTGTCTTTTGACAGTGCCGGCAGTAGTTGGTTGCCTCTCAAAGAAAGGAAGGGGGTGGTTGCCGCAGTTTCAGGACGGTGGAGATAGATTTTTGAGTGGCCGTCCTTGTAGGAGACATAAAGGACATGACCTGGGTAGAAAAAGGGGATAGGTGTCACGTTGTAGTCGCCGTCTTGGGTGACAGGATGAGCTCTTTCTCCGTCGATATCGGAGGTCCAAATTTCAGATGAGCGTTCAGGGTTATTGAAAAGGTGAGATCGTTCGGTGAACAGAATTTGCAAAGAAGCAATACCCTCTATCTGGAACAACTCTTTGTGAATCTCGTCAGAAAGTTTGTGGATGAAAACGCGATCTTGTTGCAGATCAAAAGAAAGAGGAATCGCTCGGTAGTGATGCTCTTTTTGATCAAAAGGGGTGCGGGAGGTCGCCTGGAGATGACCTTGCTGTTCTTTCCATTCTAGGCAGTAGGACTTGTCAAGGGGCAATACAGGCCCTGTAAGCACGGTGGCTATCCCTTCTCTTTCGATATCCTTTCTTAAGGTTTCTTCTAAGAGTTCTTTGTAGGATGAGTCCATTGTGTCGACGGCAAGAGGCGAAATTTGTAATTTGGGGCGATGTTGCTCCGTAGGGAGCCATACTTCAAGCTCTTGAGCTACAAGATGAGCTGGGCCCAAGAGACATACTAGGCATAAGATAAGGAGGTGCATGTGTATTCTTGCCTTACGCCGTCCGATTTCGAAAGAGAATTGTAAACGTGGTTGTAGCCCCTTCCGGAGTTGGGAAAAGAAGACTTGGTAAATGGTGGCGCAGAAATCTTTGGTTGGCATCACTTTCGGAGCTCAAAAATGTGAGGTTTCGGACTCTTCCATCAACGGAAAGGGTCAACTGGATCTTCACCATACCCTCTTCAGGGAGTTCGAGGCAAGATTGTAGAAATTGGGTGAGTCGTTCTTCATAGGAAGTGGGTGGCAAGTGATGGAGTTCGCCTTGTGGAGAAACTGAGATGAGAGAGGGGACTTTGAGGGGGGCAGCTGTATCTTTGAATGTGGTTGTTTCTGACGTAGAAGTAGGTAGGGAAGGGGTCTTGCGAGCTGACATGTCTATTTTTGGAAGGTTTTTCTTTGAGCTGATTTTTTTTTGTGGTGATGGCTTGGAGGCCGGGGTCTTTCCATGATTTGTAGAGGCCATTTTTTCTTTTGTTTTGAGGTTTTGCTGTGAAGCCTGTTTGGCAGAGGGCTGTTTCTTCTTGTCGCTGACTGTTTCGCTTTTCAACTTGGTTGTCTGCAGAGCCACTTGAGACTTTGTATGGACACGGGTGTGTGCTTGGGTAGGGGGTTTGGAATTGGGGCCACTTTGTGTTTTACACACCCAGATACAAACAAGGTGGAGAAGCAAGGCAAGGAAAGCGGCGGTGAGTTTCGATCGGGATAGAGTTCTTGCAGCTCGGTCTATTAAGAAGCTGGAGATAAGAGCACCTCCATGTCGTTAAATCCAATTTCTTCGATGAGCTGTTTCACCGCTTGATAAGAGCCGAAGGGGGCATTGAGATCAGGGGCGATTTGAGGGGTTTGATGTAGAGGGATTTGCTGGAGTTCTTGGCGAAGGTTTTCCAATGAGGTAGCGTGGCCTTGGATCCACAGAGATCCGTCTCTTCGGATGGTAATTTGGATGGGGGCAGTAGTTCTGGAGGTCGAGTGGCGAGACGAGCTAGGACAAAGAAGGACATGGTCGACAGAGAGGATAGGTGCGATCAAGATGAAGGCGATCAGAATGATGAAAACGACATCGATCATAGGGGTCAGATGGAATGACGGCATCTCTTCATGAGACTGTAGAGAGCGTCGTTTCTGCAGCAGGAGTCTTTTCATGCGATGTATAGTAAAGAGTGTAGGCAGCTGTCAGCTGATGGGCAAAGTCGTAGAGTTTCGATTCTAAATTTTTGATAGAGGTTTTTAACACCGTGTAGCCGATCAAAGCGGGGATAGCGACGAGAAGACCGACAATCGTCGTGGCTAGAGCAAGGGACAATCCCGATAGCATAGTTTGGCTGGCAAAGGCAGTTTGTTTGTGTAGGGTCGCAAAAGTGATCAAAATACCCCAGACGGTCCCTAAAAGACCCAAAAAAGGGGACAAGGGGACCACGACACTGAGGAAAGAAAGGCCCACTTCAAACTTGCGGATCTCTTGCGTAATCGTTACAATCAGAGCTCCCTCGATCCACTCTGTGGTGAATGCGTAATCTTTAGTGATGGGGGTTTCTTGAAGCTCAAAGACGACTTGTTTAAACTTCTTGTAAATTGTGAATTGGGGATGGAGCGTGTTTTGCAATTTGGAGTTTGTTTGGAACGAAAGAGGTGCTTTGTGGGGAAAGTGTCTTTCAAATTCTCGACAGAGTTTGTGAGTTTGAATAAGGAGCCATCCCTTGTGGAGGATAAGGAACCAGACACCCAAAGAGGCCAGATACAAAGACCAAAAAATTACTTTTCCAAACAGATCTGACTCGTTGTATGAAGCAATGATTGGATTAGAGGCGAACATAAAAAAGGGCCCAGAGGTCTGGCTGTGAGTCTTCGGTTAGTATCCTGGTTTCTTTGAAAAAAAACAAGGATCTATGCGCTACTTTGACTCTCATGCACACCTCAGCGATGATCTGTTATTTTTCAACCAAACAGACTGGATTCAAGAAGCGATTGTGGGTTCTGTGGCCCATGTCG
>JAGVDZ010000027.1 GCA_020058465.1 Parachlamydiales bacterium
CTTTTATTTTATCTAAGTGGGAGTCATAGAGCACTTCGGCTCTTGCATTAAAGAGAGTCACTCTTTGGAATAAAAAGGCCTCTTCCGTCTCCATCAACTCGATCATCTCCCTTTCACTTTGAGCCTGTTTCAACAAGTGGATACAAGAAAGGGCTCTTTCTCCAAGGGCTTTTTGCATGATGCCGTTGATCGCCTTATCGACAAATGGAAATGAGACCAAAAGAACTAGGCCAAAGACACAAAGACCACTTAAAATGCTCTTTTTGCGAAAGCTTGTACCCAATGCGAAACTACTTATAATATTTGTTATCAAACTCATACAAAAAGTCCCGTGAATGGCTCGTAGCCTGTCTTGGTGACAAGGACCATCTCTTCAAGGCGCACCCCCCCCAGTCCTTCCCGATAAAGACCAGGCTCAATGGTCACAACCATCCCCTCCTGGAGCCTGACATCGCCACTTTCTTTCTTGGAGCTGATCCGAGGTAATTCGTGAACATCAAGGCCAATCCCATGCCCCAAGCTATGGAGAAACGAGGATTCAACCCCCTCTTTTCGAAACACCTCTCTTGCCGCCTGATCGATCTCTTTCACAAGGGCCCCCGCCTTCACGTGCGCCAGTGCCTGCTTGCCTGCTTGATAAACCCACTGCTCAAGCTGTCGCAATGGATCTGGGACATGAAAGCAGCGGGTCAAGTCGCCAGCATACCCTTCTATGACCACCCCTGCATCGATAAGGACAATTTGCCCTCGTCTCCAGGTCACATCTTTGGAAGGACGATAGTGAGGGTAGGCGCTATTTTTACCAAAGGCCACAATCGGAGAGAAGGAGAGTTGTTCTCCCCCCCTTTCTCGACAAAACACCTCGAAGATCCAGGCAAGATCTCGTTCACTCATCCCCTCTTGTAGCCTCCCCATTGACCACTGAATTCCCTCCAAGGTGAGCTTTGCAGCCCGCCTCAACTTCACCACCTCTTCTCGATCTTTGATCTGTCGAAATGGCATCGACCAGCTTGGAAACGAGATCACCCGTGTCAACATCTGGTAAGACGAGACTGTCTCCCAAGAAAGAAGGGCTCCATCGACGCCGAGACAAGACAGTGATTTCACACTCTCTTCCCAACGATCCAAAGGCTCGACATGAGTTGGATAAACCTCACGAACCGCTTCTAAATAGCGTCCATCGACAAATAGCTTCCAAGGGCTCTTTGGAAACATCAGAAGCTTCCCCATCGATAAGGTAAGATTCGTAAAATAGGCGATGTCGACGGGTTCTTCAATCGACATGGCCTCCACTTGTCTATCTTGAAGCCACGTTTGAGCTCGGCTTAGCCTTGTTGTCATCGCATGATCCTTTCTAACACCTCGACATCCAGCTCTCGAACGACCCTAGCACTGCCCTGCAAGTCCTTTTCTTGTCGCAGTGCCTGCCAAAGAAGCCGAGCTTGCGTCCAGCTATACGCCTCTTTTCGTCGGCAAAACTGAACTAACCCTTGTTCTTGTTGACGCCATGCGTGGAGAAATGCATCGAGTCTATCTGGCGTCACTCCCCATGGCAGCTCGTCAAAGGCTACTTCATTGGACCCCACTTGACGAATCGGCCAGTTGAGTTCTGCTAATTCTTCGAACAACGATCGCTCCATCGTGATGACAACGGGCACTAGCCATGTTTGCCATCCCAATAAGGGGTGTTGCCGACCTTTGTTAGATAGCTTCCAAAGAAACAGCCCCTCTAGTCTTGCCAGATCGACAAGAAGCAGCCTCTCTCTTCGAACAAATAAAAAGTGTCCCTCAACCCAGAGAAGCTCTCCTACCTCTTCGATCGGCAACAATTGAGAATTAACCATGCTGGGAGGTTCTTCTTTCCAAGACATCTCTTGTGGCCTGAACATCGGGAAACTCCCCTCTTCTTTCAAAGAAGCTCGGGGGCCGTCGACAAATTGATCATGGCGAAGAAGTCGAACAATCTGTTGAAATACCTCTTGTTCGTCGAGAAGACGGACCTCTTTCTTCTGGGGGTGTACATTGACATCGACCCTATCTGGGTGAATCTGAAGAGACAAGATGAAGGGTAGATGGGTGTCTGGAGCTAACTCAAAAGCAAGCCCTTGCTGGACTGCCTTCATGAGCCATCCCGAGACGACAAGCCGACCATTCACAAAGATCCATTGGCGCCGTCGTTGTGGCAAGGCTTGGTCTCGGGGTGCTAGAGCCAGCCAAAGCTCTTGACTCTCCAACAACCGTCCCACACTCCCAAAAATACTCTCGAGTCTGTTTTTTTTTGCCTCTGCGAAAAACTGTCCCTTGAGAGTTCCTTTGGTCCTCAGACAAAAGCTGACGTCGTGCCTCACGAGTGCGATCGACTCCACACAGTGGAGCACCTGTCGTAGCACCGTCCCTTCCGATTTTTGGAACTTCCGTCGAGCAGGCATATTAAAAAAAAGATCCTTGACTTCGACAGTCGTCCCCCGATTACGAGCTATCGATGTCTCTTGGAGGATCGCTCCTGCCTCGATATCGAGAGATGTCCCAAGGCCCCCGTCCGAAGAGAGCATTCTCATCCGAGAGACCGATGCAATGGAGGCTAGAGCCTCACCACGAAATCCCATGGTTGTGAGTTGCAAAAGATCTTGCACATGTCGAATTTTCGAGGTTGCATATCGTTGGATCGACAAGACAAGATCCTCTCGTCCCATCCCAACTCCATCATCTTCGATTCGGAGGGAGTAGCTATCGTCAACCCAAATTGAGATTGTCTTGGCCCCCGCATCCAGGCTATTTTCAATCAGCTCTTTAGCCACGGAGACAAGGGACTCTACCACCTCACCTGCTGCAATTTGATTGGTGACAAGAGGGTCGAGGAGGTGAATCGTTGGTTTCATCCCCTTATCTTATACCAAATCTGAAAGATATTAACCCAGGTGCTCAAAAGAGCTTTGACAAGCAAGGAAAGTGGGAAGTACACTGCTCTTCCAACCGCCTAAGTCGGCGGTGACTGCGACACTTGGCTCAACTAAGGTTGGGTATACACAAATGAGCTCAAAAGTTGGTTTTTGAGTTCATTTGTGTGTAGCATCCGTGGAAAGGAGGGCTGTTGTTTCTTTAAATAGCTTTCATACGGGTCAAATATGAAGTTATTTTTAATATTTGGTATTATCTTCTTCAGTTCTCTTGATGCTACCTATGTGGGGAATCCGGCGTCGCCTGCAACGATGAACTCGGGCCTTTTTTCCTCAAGCTCGCCTCTTTGGAAAATCACCTCTGGGTATGTTTCTGACTGTATTGAAAAAGCCACCTACATCCCCCTCAGTTCTGAGAACCCAGCTCTTCTCGATCCTGATCTCGTGTTTCGCAAAGTGGGGATCCATTCTCAGATGGCGAGGTTTTCTTTTATTTTGCTTGGGAGGATTGAAGTCTTTGGATCGATTGGAGGCTCTAGGGAAAGGCTGAAGTGGGAGACAAAAGCTTCTTGGAGCGATCCTAATGCCGTTTTGAGCGATTTTCAAAGTAGCTACCACCTTTCCTGGGCCCTGGGGGCTAAAGCCATCTTGATCCAATGGGGTGATACGTTTCTTTGTCTTGACTTTACCTATTTTGCCATCCCTACGTCGAGCCATGCTTTTTTCCGCTTTGCAAGAAATTGGCATCTTCCTGTGGAGCTTGGAGACAAGCAGACCTTCACGTTGGAGCAAAAGCAGACAAGCCTTGCTGTCGCATCTCGCCTTGCCTTCTTGACTCCCTATGTAGGAGCGTCCTATC
>JAGVDZ010000011.1 GCA_020058465.1 Parachlamydiales bacterium
CTGATAAGAATCCATTTCAAGTATTGCCTCTTGGGGTACCACTCTTTCACGTATTGCCCCTTGAGGCACCACTCTTCTAAAGTTGATCCTCACAAATACAATAAGAGCAAAAAACAGGATCGCTGCAGCCGTGAGGAATAGGCTCCCTACCAAACTACCCGACAAGCAGCCAACGGACCCTGCAAACAAAATTCGAATCCCAACAAGCCCAGATGACAGAGCCAAAACTCCAAGGGTTTTTACCCAAGCCCGCTCTTGATCAGACCCGCGTGACACCGCAATCATACGAAGACTCCCTGCTGCAGAGGCATTTTACCAGCTCGGCACAAAAAAATCCATAATGAGATCAACACAAATGTTAGAAGTGCAATTAAAGAAATTATACACAAATGCACTCAAAAGTTGGTTTTTGAGTGCATTTGTGTATAATATAACTCTCTACCTAGCCCTCAAACAACCACCTGTGCTACCCTTCCCAGGAACACGGGAATAGATAAAATTTGGAGGTCGTCCAAGCTTATGAAGACACGTCAACTCAGTATTCATTCCGAAAATATTCTTCCCATTATAAAAAAATGGCTTTACTCAGACCAGGACATCTTTATTCGAGAGCTTGTTTCGAATGCGAGTGATGCTCTCCATAAGATCAAGATTATCTCGGAACAACAAGCTACCCCTCTTAAGCAAGACGAGCTTACTATCTCCATTCAAATCAATGCCGATCAAAAAACCTTGACTATCTCTGATACAGGTATCGGCATGACAGCTGATGAAGTCGAAAAATACATCGCACAAATTGCTTTTTCAGGTGCTGAGGAATTTGCCAAAACCTACGCCAAGAAAGATCCCCACGACAGTATCATTGGCCATTTTGGTCTTGGATTTTACTCTGCCTACATGGTGGCTTCTTTAGTTGAAATTGATACCCTCTCGTTCCAACATGCAGCTGCCCCCGCCCTTTGGAAGTGTGATGGCAGTTCGAGCTACACCATCGAAGAGGGGACTAGGGCCACAAGGGGGACTACAATTACGTTGCATATCCAAGAAGAGAGCCTTTCTTTTTTGGAAGAATCCACTCTCTTGGCCTGTCTCAAAAAGTACTGCCAATTTTTTCCTTATCCTATCTACTTAAATGGGAAATCATTGAACAATGCACTCCCCCTGTGGATTCGACCTCCCTCTGAATGTACAGACCAAGATTATCTCTCCCTTTACAGGAAACTCAACCCTATGGATCCAGATCCCCTTTTCTGGATTCATCTGAATGTCGACTACCCTTTCCACCTCCAAGGAGTTCTCTATTTTCCAAAAGAAAAAAAGAGATGGGAAGAGCAGCACTCGATCCACCTTTATTGTAACAAAGTCTTCGTCTCAGATCACTGCAAAGACATTCTTCCCGACTATCTCACCATGCTTAAGGGTGTTTTGGATAGCCCCGATATACCACTGAATGTCTCTCGTTCCTATCTTCAGCTCGATAAAAATGTAAAACAGCTCAGCACTCACATTGCAAAAAAAATCGCCGATCGGCTGAATCAACTCTTTACAACAGACCGTCCTCGCTACGAAAGCGTTTGGGCTGATCTCGAGCCCATAGTCAAATTGGGAATTTTACAAGATAAAAAATTTGCCGACAAAACAGAGGACATCCTTCTTTTTACTTCCAATCGGCGCCCCTTCACAACGCTCAAAGAGTATCAAGAAAGAAATCCAGACTCTCCTTGCTTCTATAGCCAAACAAAGCAACAGGGTCCCTTAGTTCAACTTTATGAAGAAAAAAATATAGAGATCCTCTGGGCCCTTTCCCCGATGGATATTCCCTTGATCCAAAATTTGGAAATCCACCACAAGTACTCATTGCAGAGACTCGATGGGAAGCTCGACCAAGCTCTTTTGGATCCAACGCGTGAATCAACTCTCCTCGACCAGGAAGGGACCACTCGAAGCGCGCGACTACAAAAGACGTTGGAAGCTTTGCTCGGAGAACCAGGTCTCAAGATCGAAGTCAAAAGCCTCGCTTCTGATAAGCTTCCTGCCTTTTTCTTGATAGATGAAAAAGAGCGTCGTATGAGGGACTACATGACGCTGGTACAACCCACCTCTCTATCCTCTCATGAGCCACAACGCACCTTCATTGCCAACTCCAATAGTCCCCTAATTTTAGCTCTCGAAAAGCTTTCCAAGTCCACCACGCATCGCAACTTTGCAGAAGGCCTTGCCAAAGCCGTCTACGACCTCTCGCTGATTGGGCAAAAGGAGCTCTCTCCGGAAAAGCTCGACCAGGCCATCCAGCGACAGAGTCAAACACTCGAAGAGATCGCCGTAGCCCTCAAAGATCATGTAAGCTAATCTCAGCTCCGAGAAATGTGTCAACAGAAGAGATTAGAAAAAAGGGCACACTACTGGAGAAAGTGCCCGCCAAACATGCCCTTTGGTCTGTTGTTCCTCGATTTGCTAACTCTGTTGGATTGTAGAAGATGCCTCTTCTGAAGTTCCTGGCTGCACATCGGAGATTACAGCCTTTAACACCTCAATCTTGGAGCCGTCGATCATCTTGAGTACGACAGTCTCTGTCTGAATACGGTCGACTTTTCCAACAATACCCATCGCTGTAACTCGGTCCCCTTTTTTCATTGAGTTTCTCATCTGCTCGCCCGCTTTACGTCGTTTTTGCTCGGGACGCCACAGGATAAAATAAAAA
>JAGVDZ010000010.1 GCA_020058465.1 Parachlamydiales bacterium
CAGGATTCGTTTGCATCAGTGTTCGTAGTCGTTGCCGCGTCGGTGGGTCAATAGGGGGCTGTAGCCAAGAATTGATCTGCCGTTCATTCATAGTGTACCAACCTCATACCAAACGTGAGAAATGATATCTATACACAAATGAATTCCAAGCTACCTCCTTGTCAAATTCCCAAATTTTGAATTCATTTGTGTATACCAACCGTCCGTTGGGTACAAAGACGATCCACCTAGGTGTTTGATGTCGTAGAGGTTCGAGATAGAGGGTAGATGACTCGACGCCAAGGCACCCAAGTGTTCTCCCACCGATATGAGGTAGCTTCAATCTTGTCAGATTTTTTGATCACGAGGTTCCAAGACCCAAGGGCAATGCTTCCGCTATCCAAGATAGGACAATAGCCGTGTCCTGATAAGTCGACGAGCATATTGCGATGGGAGTGACCGTGGAAATAGGCTACAATTCGTGGATCTTGTTGGATCATGTTTTGGAGATGTTCAGCACGTCGTAGTGATCTTGTTGTGTGATCGTTTGACAATAGGGGGTAGTGATTCCATAGAAGAATTTGATCCTGGGGGGGGATGTGTTGGAGGAGAGATGTGAGATTTCTTTCCTGTTCGAATGAAAACAGCCCTTTAGAGTGAAACAAAGAGGGAACGGCGGTATCAAGAAGTATGACCCATAGGTGCGGGGCAAGAGGATGGGCCTCCACTCGGTGATGAGAGAGAGAAAAACCAAAGGCTCCTGGGGCATTGGAGAAATAGCGATAAAACCTTTTTGGAAGGCGCTTGTGTATGTATACACATCGTGATTACCAGGGATATATAGCGTTGGTAACGATTTCGAAGAAAGTTGTTGGTAGATATCAGAAAACTCTTGGTTGGTGGCTAGAGATGAAACGTCCCCACCCCAGATGATGAGATCGACGCCAAGGTGTCTCCAAAGAGAATCCAAAGAGGACAAACAAGGAGCTTGCATCAGCTGTCTTCTTGAAATGAGCCAATGGAGAGCACCGGCTAGCCGTTTTGACATAAGCTGGAACGGGTTCAAGGGGATCTTGGTGTAGTGAAGATCAGAGATTTGGGCAATCGTAACACTGTCTTGCGATTTGGAAATCAATTCGGCAAAGCCTCGCTAGCACATTTTGTCACCTTTTGACCGCTCTGGTTAATACCCCATGAATCTTTTAGGGTAACGATACGGTTAAAGACGAGACAGCCTTGTTTAAAGTCAACAGGGTCGACAAAAAAATAGCCCTGTCGTTCGAATTGGTATCGATCCTCGGCTTGGGCTTCTTTTAAGGAAGGTTCGAGGATGCAGTGGGTCAGCACCTCGAGAGAATGGGGGTTCATGGAGGACAGTAGATCTTGGGATGGGTGGGGCTCTTTGAGTAGCCGGTCGTACAGACGGACTTGGCAAGAAACACCTTTAGAGGAGACCCAGTGGATAGTTCCTTTCACTTTTCTACTGCTAGGGGATGCGCCACTTTTTGTTGCAGGGTCGTATGTACAATGGATAGCCACAACTTTGCCAGAGGGGTCTTTGTCGACATGTGTGCAAGTGATGCAGTACCCATATCTCAACCTCACCTCCTGCCCGGGAGAAAGTCTAAAAAAGCCTTTAGGAGGATGTTCTTGGAAGTCCTCTTGTTCAATAAATATCTCACGGGTGAAAGGAACTTTACGAGAGCCTGTCTTTGGAATGTCGTGGGGCCAGTACAGCGCGTCTAACCATTCCTCTTGGTCTGGAGGATAGTTATCGATGATCACCTTCAAAGGGCGTAAGACAGCCATGACCCGAGGGGCCTTCATATTCAGGTCGTCACGGAGGCAGAATTCAAGCTGAGATATCTCTACTGAGCTGTTGGCTCTAGCCACTCCAACGAGGGCACAAAATTGTCTGATTGACTCAGGGGTACACCCCCTTCTTCGAAGGCCTGCTAGGGTTGGCAACCTAGGATCATCCCAATCTGTAACGCATTTACTTTCAACTAGTTGAAGTAACTTACGCTTACTCATTACTGTGTATTGTAGGTCGAGCCTTGCAAACTCATATTGACGTGGTCTTGATGGAAAGTGACCACGGGTATGGTCAAGCACCCAGTCATAGAGTTCTCGGTTGTTTTCAAACTCGAGTGTGCAGATAGAATGGGTGATGCCCTCAATGGCATCTGAAATTGGATGGGCGTAATCATACATTGGATAAATGCACCATTGATCGCCTGTTCTATAGTGGGTTTGATGTCGAATTCGGTATAGGAGAGGGTCTCTCATCTTCATATTCGGAGAGGCCATATTGATTCTGGCCCGTAAAACATATTGACCGTCAGGGAACTGACCTTCTTTCATGCGGGAAAACAGATCTAAATTTTCTTCCACACCTACTTTTGCATAGGGGCTAATTCGGCCAGGTGTATGGACAGTGCCTCGATATTCTCGGATGGCATCCTCGTTGAGACCGCACACGTAAGCTTTGCCATCTCGAATCAGCTGCACGGCATATTGATACATCGGCTCAAAGTAATCAGACGCATGAAAGAGCTTGTCTTGCCAATCGAATCCAAGCCAACG
>JAGVDZ010000009.1 GCA_020058465.1 Parachlamydiales bacterium
GAAGGCAGCACAAATTTTTGTGTCTGGAACGAGCGACCATTGCCGATAGGCAAGGCGCGAGTGAAGACCAAAAATTTGTTGCTAAGCCGACGCAGTTAAGTATGAATTTATTTCTCGCGAATGGTATTAACCCAGACTCTGGTATACTTTGCGCGTCCCTTTGGTACACGAAAGGTCCTTTTTTATGAATCTCTTAGTTCAAGGAAAGCTCACCTGGTTTTATCTGCCCCCCAATACAAGAACTGTGGAGGTTGTGGACAGCCCTCAAGATCAACGTATCATAGAATTACAAGCAGCCGTTGCCCTGTCTAAAGAGACATCCTTGAAAGCCTATGCCGCCTCCCGAAAAGGGGTCCTTGCCCCCGTCTACGAGGCAACCACAATATGTAAAAAAGTCCAAGCCATCTTCAAGATATTCTTAGAAGAAGTTGTTTGCCTCGGGATTCGAGGCTGCCACTTTCAAAGGCACCAAACGCTGTTACAACTAGAAAAGAGCCATCTTTCAAACGACACTCTCCAGCCTTTTTTAATGAATCCGCCAGGACCTAGTTATGCCCCTTTTCATTCCAAAGCCCACTCTTTCTTTCAGGTGGAGGGCCAGGACGAATGCACGGTGGAATCGGTCTTGATAAAGCCTCTGGATCAGATTCAAGTCTTCGCTAAAGACAGCTACAATACTCATATAAGTCTTCTAATGCTGAGGGTAAGTTTACTTGCTTTAGCTCTCTTGATCACCCTCAATCTCATTCTTGCCCCTTTGACCACCCTCCCATCTGTACTCATGTTTAGCCTATGCTATGGCGCCTTCGGCACAGGAGCCCTTACTGGGGGAGTGATGGCCCAATCCTTCGGCAGGGTCTTTTCAGGCTCTTCGTAGTCATCAAGAAAGAATCTGAGAGTGGAATGACGATGCGTGCATCTGCCTTTCAAGAATGGCTAAGGGGGACTTGTAGGGCGAAAGTAGGAGTTTTTGGGGGATAAAAAAGGTTTGCTTCCAAAGACCGAGATCCGTCAGTGACGCATGCGCAATGTGATCGGTAAAAAAAGCCCAACAAGATCCAGGAGGAAAAATCCACTCTAATTTGGGAGCTATTAACTGGAAGTGTTCATTGCGTTTCAAATAGCGGCATAGTTTTCTCATAAAAGCATCATAAAATGACTCTTGCCGCAAGAACGGAAAGCAAGTTTCAAGACGACGCCTCCACGGACCATGGATACGAGGCAGCTGAACACCTCTTTCCCCTCCAAATAAAAGTAAAATTTGTTCAAATGAGTTGCTCGTAATCCAATGGAGCGGATCTTTTGGATGCATATTTGTGAAAAATTGCAAAATACGAGCTCCCTTCACAAGTCTTTTTTGGCAAATATCTAAGTGCAATGAAGATAGTTCTTTTTCATCACAGCGAAAAAGGGCGTCATATTCCCATTCCCCTGAATAAGGTTTCAAAAGACCTCCTAAAAAAGTGACCGCTTTTTCGGCAAATCGATGAAAAGCTCCCTGCCCCCGCTTGTCTTGACCATTTTTTTTCCACATCTTATCCATTGCCTCTTTCGGAAACGAAAACGGGACTGTTTCAAAGTACAAAATATTCCCATCTTCCAACTCCTCACAAAAGCGATAGGCCGAAAGAGGATCTCCCCACTCTCTATCTAAGACAAACACTTTTTTAACCATACCCCACCTTGAATACCAAATATCATATTTGAGCCGTGTGTATATAAGATCTTTGGAAAACCTGCCATCTCAACGATGAAAAATCGTCCGTCGTCGTAAAACGATTGGTAGACCAAAGCTCAATTTCTCGATCGCTCATCCGAAGCAAAAGAGACCGGACAGACGTAGCATCGCCGATCCATCGTTGCAAGTAGTAAGCCGCCTTGCTTAAAACATAGTGTCGCCACATCAAGCGAACAGAAAAATAAGAACACAGGCCCACCGTCAAAAAGGCCCACATTGGACTCATCAACCAAGCAAGCCACAAGCTCATGAATAAGGTCCACACTTCGAAAGAAGATTGGACCCAAGGGCCTAACACACGACGCCAAAGGCTCTTGGAGGTCATATGGGCAAGCCATTCTTCCCATTTATCTCCCTGAAGGCCAAAGCGCAGGGCATGAACCACCTCGTGAACAAAAATATCCTGCCTCGAACAAAGACCCAACAAAAGAGCTTCTCGATCCTTCAGTCTTAATCGCAGCTGAATTTGAGCGCCCGATGCATCGATCCAACAACACCCCCCCTCCCATATCGAAAGACCTCGATTAGAAAAGGTCAAAGGGACCCAAGTGGGCAAGACTCCCCACATGCTTTGAAGATAGGAAAAAGCCCAACTCCATTCCGCTGACACAGGTCTTGCGCTGGCCAATAGTCGCTCAGCCCGAGCGACAAACTCGGCCTCAGCTTCATTCGGCAAGGGAAACACACCGAGTAGGTTCCACTCTACGTACAAAGGATTCATGCCCACCCATTCAGAGAAAAATTTGCACTTTTCTGATTCGATCGATTACTATCGCCATCTTGATCGAGCAGTCAC
>JAGVDZ010000159.1 GCA_020058465.1 Parachlamydiales bacterium
CTACTGCATCTAAATCCAACCCAAGAGTATCCAGATCGACTGTAATAGGCTTCCGGGGATTTTCTAAAATCCCGTTACGTTGATAGAGCTCAAAGAGAGCTTGATCTGATTGGATTTGTTGTAATCCCTGGCTTTTGCTGTCTTGCGCTTGCCGTTGCGTGATCACATGCTGCCCTCTAGCCTCATTGAGCACCGTTTCGATATCCTCTTCACAAAAAAGGCACTGAACTAAGCCAACGCCGCCACGCCAACTACCCAAAACACCATCACCTGAGCCTTCCATATGCTCAAGATCAATAAGAGCAATACGGCGGTTACCTTGGAAGGTTGGAGAACTATCCAAAATAGGTATATTGCGCCACGTGACATCGCTAAAGCCCGTCTTAGCAATAAAAGTAGTCAGCTGACGAGCCACTTGCCCAAGCTTTCCAGCAGAGCGATATATTTCTTCCTGAGCACTTTCTGTTGGCGGAATATCAAACGATTCCTCAGCAATGACAGGACAAGTTCCGGCTTCAGTCTCTAGGTCAAACATTGTCGCCTTAGGAATTTTGACTAGGTCTAATTCGTGAGTCATGCACACTTTTTTGGCTTCGACCATGTTCTTAAAGCGATCCCTAATCACGCTCTCGTCCTGAGAGATGCACATTTTAAAAACCAAGAAAGAAGCCTCCTTAAGTCGAAAAACTTGATTCCTGCCCTGGGATAGCCACTCGATCTGGGGATCCTCTTCTGCCTTTTGAATTTTCGGCATTAACTGCTTGAGCTTTTCTATCAAGTTCGAAGCAATCTGAAGGTCCCCTTCCAATTCTACCTTCGGATCAATTACATAAAATTGATTTTTGTATCTAATAACGGCTTTAACAATCAGCAAAAGCAAAGGAATGACAATCGTAAAATACGAAGCTACCTTCAGAGCGGAGAGAAGATAAGAAGAGTTTCCTTCTTCGTACACGACCCCTTTCTTCCCGTTCTCTGTTCTACCTACAATCACACAAGCTATTTTACCGCCCAAGTGGAAATAACGATCTACGACTTCCGAAACACATTCACAACATGAATTCGACCAACTTCTATAACATACCGCGGTAAAGAAACTTACGCTTGACACTCGAACGCTCATATTGGTTTTGGCGGATTCAATTATATCATGACAGTCCAATTGTTGTCGCAATATCAAAGATTGTAATGAATTTTTTAGTTTATGTTATTGAAATCAAAAAATTTGTTTTATTTTCTCTGCCCTGTCTGCTGAAGGCTCCCGTTTCGGTATAATCACTTTTCAGGCACAATAAAGCCCACCTTGACCCAGTCCAAAGGACGCTTATGACAGTCCGTGTCCGTATTGCTCCGTCCCCCACAGGAGATCCCCATGTCGGGACTGCCTACATTGCTATCTTCAACCTGATTTTTGCCAGAAAATACAAGGGGCAATTCATCCTTCGAATTGAAGACACTGACCAAGCCAGAAGCCATCCCGAATATGAAAGGGCGATCTTAGAAGCCCTCCGGTGGTGCCAAATCGACTGGGATGAGGGGCCAGATAAAGGGGGACCCTACGGTCCCTACCGCCAATCTGAGAGAACGACAATCTATGCTAAGTATGCTAGAGAGCTTGTAGATAAGGGATTTGCTTACAAGTGTTTTGCCACTCCCGAAGAGCTTGAGGAAATGAGACAGATGACCTCCAAGACCTTAGGACACAAGGTGGGGTATGATCGACGCTATCGAAATCTCTCCTATGAAGAGGTCCTTACAAGAGAGACTCGAGGGGAGCCTTACGTCATTCGATTGAAGATCCCCCTTCAAGGAGACTGTGTCTTTGATGACATAGCCAAAGGAACAATTGTTACCCCTTGGGCCGATATCGACGACCAAGTCCTTTTGAAATCAGATGGCTTTCCTACCTACCATCTGGCCAATGTCGTTGACGATCACTTAATGCGGATCACCCACGTCATCCGTGGCGACGAATGGATGAGTTCTACACCCAAGCATCTTTTCCTGTACCAAGCTTTCGGATGGACTCCCCCTCGATTTCTCCATATGCCACTTCTTCTCGGTCAAGATGGAAAAAAACTATCCAAACGGAGAAACCCCACCTCCATCTTCTACTTTCGCGATCTCGGCTACCTTCCCGAAGCTTTGATGAACTTTTTGACTCTCATGGGCTATCGCATGCCCAACGAAAAAGAGACCTATACACTAGATGAGCTCATCGCCTCGTTCGACGAGACAAGAATTGGCGTTGCAGGCGCTTTTTTCGACATCCAAAAGCTTGACTGGCTCAACCAAAAGACCATTATAGAAACTCTTTCTGAAGAAGCTCTTTTAGAAAAACTCAAAGCGTGGCAATTCAACGATCGATTCATAAGACAACTGATCCCTTTAGTCCACACGAGAATCAAAAATTTTTCCGAATTTATCGAATTGACCGATTTTCTCTTCATCCAACATCTGTCGTACCCTCTGGAACAGCTCGTCCCCAAGACAAAGACTCCCGAAGCATGTGCCCTTCTTTTACAAGCCCTGATCTGGAAGCTAGACGCGAACGCCGACTGGACTGGACCTTCCTTGGAATCGGCAGCTAAAGAAGTCGCCACCCTTCTGCAAGCTCACTACAAAAAAGAAGTCATCCCTCTTCTTTTCATGACCTTGATGGGAAAACAAAAAGGACCTCCCCTTTTTCAATCAGTGACTCTGCTCGGCAAAGACAGGATGCGTGCACGATTTTTAGCTGCAATCCATACTTTGGGAGGCCTTTCCAGTTCTAAGATAACCAATCTAAAAGAAGTTTTTGAACAATCTCAAGGCTCAACCTCTTCTCCCTTGGAAGGCTGAACACTTGGCTCAGCTGGATCCATAGGTACCTGAGAGATGACATATCCTCTACGAAACGACCCGTCCGATGAACATCCACCTAAAACCAAGATCCAAACCCAAACCCACTTCATGATATGCACCTTCTTCATCTTCGAATACCTAATACCAAATCGTCTAATACAAACCTAATACCAAATATCAAAAATAAAGTGCAGTTTGGCCAGCGCGAAAGCTGCCGAACTGCACTTTATTTTTGATAGTTGGTATAAGAAATAATGACTGGCTCAGAAGATATTCTCGACATCTCTTGTCTCGAAGAGAGGCTTTGTCTCACCCCTCTCGTAGCACATAAGCAAACCTAC
>JAGVDZ010000193.1 GCA_020058465.1 Parachlamydiales bacterium
CCTTTTACCAAGCAGCAGACATCTGCGTGATTCCCTCCCTTTACGATCCTTTTGCCAATGTCACTCTCGAAGCTTTGGCAATGGGTCTTTTTGTCGTTACTTCTACCAATAACGGAGGCTCTGAAATCCTATCTCCATCGATGGGTTCAGTGATTCAAGAAGCTCATTCTTTGTCCTCCTGGTGTGAACATTTAGAGCAAGCTCTTGCTAATCACCTCAAAACTCCTGATCGAGCCCTTCACATTCGCAATCAAGTGGCCCACTTTGATTTTGCCCATACTCTCCCAACATGGATACAAGCTTGTGTTTAAAAAATATCTATCCTACATCGCCCTTCGATCTTTCCTTATCCCATGGAGTTTTTTTCCCTATTCTTGGACAAGGAATCTGAGTCAAGTCTTGGGCCTTCTTGCCTATATTTGCCTGCCTACATTTCGAAAACAAAGCCTCAATCATCTGGCGTTAGCCTCCGATCTTCAGTTGACATCCGACCAATTGAAAATCATCGCAAAAGAGTCCTTTCAAAACCTTGCTTTGACCTGTCTCAATTACGAGCGTCTCTTTCAAAGGCGATCTACACCGAAGATTGTCTGTACCAATCCAGACCAAGCCACGAGTCTTTATCGCAATCGTCAGGGGATGATTTTCTTTTGTGGCCATCTCTTTAACTGGGAAGCCCTCTTCCTCGATGGGACAACAAGAATGGAAGGGATTGCGTTCGGAAAACCTCTTAAGAATCCTTACCTTTCTCAGTGGATCACATCGATCCGAGAACAAAGGGGGGGCAAAATGATCGTCCCTAAGGGAGGTATTTTCAGGGCAGTCCGAGCTCTCAAGCAAGGCAAATTTGTCGGCATTGTGGGAGACCAAGGGATGCCCGGTAGTGGCTATAGCAGCCTTTTTTTAGGACGCCCTGCATGGACCTCACCAACGCCTGCCTTCCTCTCCTACGAGACAGGAGCCCCCTTAATCTTCGCCTCCACTCGCCCCACCAAGCAAGGCTATGAAATCACCTACTCCGACCCTATTTGGCCCAACCAAAAAACCCCTATTGATCAAGAAGTGCCTCGCTTGATGTGCATATTGCTCAATCTCTTGCAACAAGAAATCCTAAGACAACCGGGCAATTGGCTCTGGATGCACAACCGATGGAAACAACAAACGCCCTCCAAAATCTACAAACGATTTCGTCATGATGCCATCGGTATTATCCTTTCTGAAAGATCTGATCTTCTGACGATCTTGACGACCCTCAAACACCTCTACCCTTATGAACTGTTATTCGTGTACCTACCACTCTCCTATCGATCCCATCCCCTGCCCATGGAAGTGAAAGAGGTCCACTACTACCAGACAACCCAAGATTTATTACAGCCCAACTACCGCTTCAAGCTGCTGCTGAATTTTACCCATGATACGAAGCTCACTCATCATTTTAAACGCTACAGTACTATCGAAGCCCTCGATGAACCCACGATGAGACATCTAGCTCTGCATCAAAATCCCCATCTCCACTTTGCAAAAACACCCATCGAGCTTGTTCTCTATTCGTGCCTTACAAGATCTGGTCAACATGCCTCATAGCCGATTTTTTATCCCCGCACCACTCACCCCATCTAAGACTGTGTATATAGAGGGTACAGAGCACCATCACCTCCTTCGCGTCATGCGAAAACAAGTAGGTCAGCTCGTAGAACTCGTCAATGGGCAAGGGACTTTAGCGCTGGCTACCCTTGTAGAGATAACGTCTTCCAGTACCACTTTGGCCCTAGGGGAAGAAGTAGTGCAAGAGCCGCCTCCTCAGTCGACTCTCACTCTCATCTGTCCCTACATGCGTCCTTCAAAAATCGAGTGGCTCATTGAAAAGGGGACAGAACTTGGGGTGGACCACTTCGTTTTATATCCTTCTCAAAACCAGTCGGGACCTTGTCATTTTTCCCCTCATCAACAACAGCGCTTTACCCTTATAAGCATTGCTGCCTTGAAACAGTCGGGCCGCTTGTTTCTTCCAAGTCTTAACTATGCTTCTTCATTGCAAATCCTTTTAGAAAAAACAACATCTCCCATCTTGTACGCCGATCCGACAAGTGAAACCACCATCCAAGAAGCCCCCTTCAATCACTGTTCAGACGAAGTGTGGGTCACAGGCCCTGAGGAGGGATTTGCTACCGATGAGCTCTCTTACCTACAAGCAGTTGGCCTGGGCTACCGCTTAGGCCCTTACATCCTAAGAGCTGAGACCGCTCCCATGGCCATTGCGGCAATCCGCAAAAGTATACACAAATGAACTCAAAAGTTGGTTTTTGACAGTGTCGGACAGCCACTCAATTTGAAACCCGCCTGCATCGCTAAGCTTTCTTATGCCAAGTTTCAAGCCGTGTGCAGTACAATGTGAAATGATAGTAAATTATTTATTTAATAATGAATATAATGTTTGTTTATTCGATTTAGCGTTATAATGCGGTTTTGCAAACCAGATGTTTTGGAACTATGTCTAACTTTATTCTGGAGTTTGGACTAATTTCACTCGCTGACGCTCGCGAAATCAGTTCAAATGGGTTGGGTCTCGC
>JAGVDZ010000081.1 GCA_020058465.1 Parachlamydiales bacterium
CCCTCCTAAGTTGCAAGGGTTGAACCCATCGACATCTTTGTTGGGATCAATCTTTAACGAGACAATGTAGGGATCAATATGAGATGGAAGAGGTAGCTGTACCAAGATTCCATCTGTGTTAGGATCTCGGTTGGCCTTGTCGACGGCCTCTAACAGTTTGACCCCTGGAATAGTGGCTTCAAAACGGCAGACGGTGGACTTGATGCCGATTTCGAAACAGGCCTTTTGCTTGGCTCGAATATACACTTGGGAAGCAGGGTTGTCTCCCACAAGAAAGAAAGTGAGCCCCGGGGTCTTGGAGATGTTTTCTAGCCTCTGCTTTAACCGATCTTTGAGTTGTTTCGCAACTCGTCTACCGTCTAAGAGATGGTTCATCTGGTCCCTTGAATAATTGAAACTGCTTGTGGGTAGAGCCGGGGATTGGTCGCAATAAGAGGCTGTCTCGACAAGATATCAAAAGGGGTTCCATCGAGATGAGTGACTTGTCCCTGAGCCTCTTCAACAAGAAGTTTTCCTGCTGCAACGTCCCAGGGAGACAGGCTTGTCTCATAAAAAAGATCAAAACGTCCTGAGGCTACGTAAGCCAGATCCAGGGCGCCAGCGCCAAGTCGTCGCAGAGGGATGCCCCGTTCCAGTAGACGTATAAGCGGATCTATTGAGGCGGCAGGTGAAGAGAGGATATCGTAAGGAAATCCGATGGCGAACACCCCTTCTCCTGGCCCTTTTGAACTCGACACTCGGATAGGCATCCACCCTTTCCCTTTTTGCGACAAGAAGGCCCCTTGCCCTTTTTCTGCGACGAACAGTTCTTCAGTGAGAGGATGGTAAATCACACCTAACACAGTCACTCCTTTTTCTTGTAGAGCGATAGAGATACAAAAAAAGGGGATGTGATGAGCAAAGTTCACTGTTCCGTCGAGAGGATCGATGATCCATAAGAAAGGAGATGTTGAGGCGCCCACCTGCCCTGACTCTTCCGATAAAAATTGGGATCCAGGTAGTGCTGAAGACAAAAAACGGATTAAAAAGTCTTCTGATTTGACGTCATACTCAGTGACGATGTTGTAGATCCCCTCCTTGATGTGGGAAATAGCAGGATCACTTTCAAAACCACGTGCCAGCAAAGCACCAGCTCCGAGGGAAGCTTCGATCGCAGCTTGCGTCAACGGCGAAGAAAAAGGTGATAGCGACTGCAAAATGTCCTCCACAGGGTCGGTACAACGGTCACGTACTTTAAAGTATATCCAAGAGCAAGCCCCCAAACCCCATCTCCGAGAGGCACTAGCAAAAGATCGACAAGGGGCCATGTTCCACGAAATGGAATGCTTCTGTCAAAGATAAAAAGAGAAAGTAAAAAAGCCCATGGGAGCAAACAAGAGGCTATGTAGGTAAATAGGGCCAGATAGAGGGGGTTTTCCTCTAATTGGACCCGATGCCGATGTAGGAATAGAATATAGGTTACAAAGAACAAGGCAAGGGTGTAGGTGCCGAGAGGGACAGTAGACATACAATCGAGGCAAAACCCTGCGATAAAAACCTTACACAAAGATCGGACGAGAGAGGTAGTTCTCATCAGACTCCAGGGAATCCATACAAGTAGAGGGTGTAAAAACCAAGAGGGGAGTAGACCTCCTTGGAAGACCGATACGCTACCTAGGATGACGAACAAAAGGGCATCAAATAGAGTGGATGCTTTAATGCCAAATATCATCGATTTTGGTATAACTTCCATGCCTTAGCAGTTTCGATGATGGTGGGTAGGTCAGAATAGCGGGGGATCCAGCCGAGAATCTCTTTAGCTTTATTTGCATTCGCCCGAAGAGCTGGGGGGTCTCCTTGTCTTGCGGGCTTGATGATAAATGGGATTGGAGTACCACAAACAGATTCTGTGGCCTTCAGCACCTCGAGAATGGAATAGCCGTCTCCTGTGCCTAAATTAAAGACCTCTTTTGTCTGATAAGAAAGGACATGCTCCAACGCCAACAAATGGGCTTCTGCAAGATCTTCGACGTGAATAAAATCACGAATTGCAGTGCCGTCACGTGTTGGGAAGTGGGTGCCATAGACCTCAAACGGGGAGGAGGGGTCAAAGACAACTTTCAGAAGTCTTGGGATCAGGTGCGTTTCGAAAGTCCGGTTTTCTCCAAGCTCTCCTTCTAAATCAGCGCCAGCTGCATTGAAATAGCGAAGAGAGATTGAATGGATCCCATAGACTCTTTCGTAGTCCTGAAGAATCTGCTCGACAAAATATTTCGAATGGCCATAGGGACTGATCGGTCGTTGAGGTGTCGTCTCTACAATCGGGGTGCTTCCAGGATCTCCGTAGGTGGCGCAGCTGCTTGAGAAGACTAAAAATGAGATTTTCTCTTCCCTCATGGCTTCGAGAAGAGATAGAGTGCTGCCCACATTGTTTGTATAGTATTTAGCTGGATTTTCAACAGACTCAGAGACGACAGCATCGGCTGCAAAATGAAGGACGGCCTGAGGTCGGAACTCTTTTAAGACCTGGCGAATGGCCCCCTGATCTCGAAGGTCAGCTTCTACGAATGGGCCGAAACGAACAGCC
>JAGVDZ010000117.1 GCA_020058465.1 Parachlamydiales bacterium
CTTTTATTAACGGTGGAAGACTTGATGCGTCGAGGGGGAGATCTTCCCCTAGTATCTCCCGAGGATCGACTGTTAGATCATCTGTCGACGTTGTCAGTCAAACGATGTGGATCTCTTTTGGCGGTTCGGGGTGATTGCCTTGAGGGCATTTTGACAGATGGAGATCTACGGCGTGCACTGGAAAGTTGTGGTGCGGCTGCTTTGAATGAAGCCATTGAGGCGTGGATGACACGAAGTCCTCGCACAGTGGAGTTTTCTTGTCTTGCGTTTGATGCTCTGAAGCTGATGCAGCAGGATGCTTTACGTCCTGTGACGGTCCTTCCCGTAACCAAAGAAGGTCGATTAGTTGGTTTGGTGCGTATGTGCGACATTTTGCAGGCAGGCCTTCGGGGAGACCCTACAACATAGGTTGAATCATGGACAGTTCTCTGGCACACCTATTGATTCTCTTGGTGTTTGTTGTTGGATATTTGGCGATCGTATTTGAGTATAAGATCAAGGTCAATAAGACCGCCTCGGCCCTTTTAATGGCAGTGCTCACTTGGCTATTTCTGTTTTCAGTTCGTGGGCATGCTTTGGTCGACAATATGCACGCGCTGGCCGATCGATTGAGCGAAGTGAGTCAGGTGATTTTTTTCTTACTAGGAGCCATGACTTTAGTAGAATTAGTGGACTCCCATAGGGGATTTTTGGTGATCACCGACTTCATCCAAACAGGGTCGAAAAAACGACTTCTTTGGTTGATGGGGGCCATTGGATTTTTGCTTTCGTCTGTACTCGACAATTTGACGACGACGATCGTGATGCTTTCCCTAGTACGAAAACTTGTTAAGGAGAAAGAAGAGCGCTTCTTGCTTGGCTCAGCGATTGTGATCGCAGCCAATGCAGGAGGTGCTTGGACCCCTATCGGTGACATTACGACGACCATGCTGTGGATTCAGGGAAATATCACGACCCTCCGGGTGATCCAGGCGCTACTCTTTCCTAGTTTAGTCACTTTGGTGGTTGCTTTGGGGCTATTGTCAAGACAGCTCCAAGGACGTCATCCTCAACTTGTAGAGAAGTCTCAACGGGAGAAAAAAGAGCCCGGCTCTCTTCTTGTGTTTGTAGCTGGGCTCGGGAGTCTCATTTTTGTTCCTGTGTTCAAGGCTGTAACGGGGATGCCCCCTTTCATGGGTATGTTGATTGCTTTGAGTGTTTTATGGCTGATCACCGACATCCTTCATAAGGATGACGAGACAAGACACCACTTGAAAGTACCTCATGTGTTGACGAAGATCGATACGTCTGGAGTGTTGTTTTTCTTAGGGATCCTCCTTTGCATTTCAGCTCTGGATGTAGCTGGCCTTTTAAGAGACTTGGCCCACCTCCTCGATCAAAGGATCGGCAACTTTGCGGTGATTGCCACATTCATTGGCTTGATTTCGGCAGTCATCGACAACGTCCCTCTCGTTGCCGCAGCTATGAGGATGTATTCATTAGACCAATTTCCGACCGACTCGTTTCTTTGGATGATGATCGCTTTTTGTGCCGGTACAGGGGGTAGTATTTTGATTGTCGGTTCTGCAGCGGGGGTAGCCTTGATGGGTATTGAAAAAGTCGATTTTCTGTGGTACCTGAAAAAAATCTCTTGGGTTGCTTTATTGAGCTATTTTGCAGGGATTGGTGCCTATCTTGTCCAAGATCTGATCGTGTGAGTTTATAATTCAGTAGTTTATCTCTATGTAGCATCTCAGCACCACTGAAGAGATGGATTTTTAGGGACTTTCTGGTGTAGACTCTTCGCCCTCATGCCTAATACCAATCGCAAGAAATGATCAAAATCGTATCACCCCAGAGGGGCGTCCTTTGCTATGCAGAGTATGCCTATATGGTGAGGGATCTTTCCTCGCTACTTTTTCCCCTCATCCTTATTGTGGGAAATCCAGATTGTCGATGTCGTTGGACAAGGTCTGGTTGTCGGATGACGATCTTGGATCAGGACCTCAAGATCACTGAGTGCTATCAAAAGATATCGAATGAATTCAATCTCGTTGGATTCGCTTGGGAACAAAGAACAAGAGAGCCTCTATCGGGAGATCTCCTAGATGAAAGATTGAAACAACTTCGAAAGGCTGTAGCTTTCTACGGCTCGTTTGAGTCTTTCTTAAAAAAGATCGCCAGACACAGTCCAAAGACAATTGGACAAGAGCTGCTTGAACAATGCTCTGTGGGAGAAATTCGCTCGGTGATCGAGGCTTTAGCCGACAGACCAGATCACTTACAGCGCGTTAAGCTGTGGTTGGCTGAGCAATTTCGGCGAGACTCCATCAAACCCGACTCTTTGTCAGATCGGCTATTTGTAGCCCAATGTTCTTTAGAAGCGCGTCCAGATACGCCAGAGAAAGCTCTTCGAGAGATCGATTGGCTAGCTAGGGAGGGTTGTGTTGAAGCCATCCAACTATGGGTAACTCTAATTTTGAAAGGGCAGATACCTCACAAGACGACAGAGGATGCAGTGGCCCTATTACGTCACTGTGATGTCCATCGTTTGACGGCGATACAAAAGTATTTATTAGAGCCTAGGAAGGAATATTTTGAGACAGCGCTTCGTCAAGAAGATCCCCATGCTATGTATTTACAAGGACTCGAATGGGAGGAACAAAGTAGGCTATACCAAGATACGCCGAGATTATATAAGGCAATGCAATCTAAGGCGAGTTTTTTCTATATCGTAGCAGGTAATCAAGGTCATTTAAATTCTTTGGAAAGGTTGATTCAGCTTGGTTTAGTGAATCAGCACCTGTGTTTAGTGCTTGCATCTCATTGGGGAGCCCCGTGGGCTTTACAGGAGCTGGCATTACGTTCTTGGAAAGAAGATCCACCCACCAGTATCCGGTTGTTACAAAAAGCGTTTGAACAAGGCTCTTGGCTGGCGGCGCAGTGGCTCAACACGGCTCGAACTGCAAACGGGCTACCTATTTTGTTTCACCTAGCGAAGAGCTATGGCCAATTGTGGCGGCGGAGCTTTGATTGGTCCAACGATCTTTATACAGTTGTGATCGAAGAGGCAGGAGCCCTTATGAGAGGGGGATGTGAGCATGCGGCCATCCAGCTTTGCATCGACAACTTGAATGTGTTCCATCAAAGAGAGCTCCCTTCTTCATTGGCTACATTGTTGTTCCGTTCTGTTTACGGGGGTACAGGTAGAGAGATAGGTGCGTTCATAGGCAAGATGTTTTTGCCCAAGAGCATCCGAGCTAGGCTTTATGCGGAAGGTATTGGAGTATTGCCTGATCTAGCGAAGGCCATTGCCCTTCTAGATGACAGCTCAGCACAGGATAGTTATAGATTAAAGTTAGTTTGTTGTCGGGCTAGGTGTCGTATGCCGATCTCTGAGATCGAAAGACATACATGGAGCGATGCGTCGAGCGAGCCTTTGTTTCGCCTTGGAAAGCTATATGAAAAAAGAGGCGAGCTAGGCCCTGCAGTCTCTACGTATTTGAAGGCGGCAGATCTTGGGCATTTGCAGTCTTTGACATGTCTTGCCAGGTGCTATGAAGGGGGGCTTGGTGTCGGTCGAGATGGAGAAATGGCCGAGGTTCTTTGGAAAGTGGCTAAGTATCGTGGCGCTTGGAGTGCTCAGATGCGAGGGCGAGAGCTCAGCTCGAGGGTGAAAGAAGCCTTGCGATTAGGAGAAAGGTTGCTTTCTTCGAAACGACTGTATGACCCTGTCTTGGAGCTAGTGGCTCGTTGTTATGCGTGGGGTGTAGGATGTGAGCAGGACGATCGGATGGCTTATCTCTTGTTCTGGGATCTGGGTACTCGGATTTCTTTCAGTGACCTTTTTGCCCATGTCCCCTATTTTGAAAAGACAACCCCGTGGCCCGTAGAATCTCCAACATATGAGGCAGGCGTTACGAAGTTGCGACAACTGAAGGACCCCTTGAGGGAAGTCAATAAGAAGGATGAGGCAGCGATTCGAGAGCTATTTCAAAGGGCCTATGAGGAAGATAGAGATGTTCGGGCCCTGTACGCCCTTTCTTGCTGTTATCGAAAAGGGGTAGGGGGGAAAGCTGATCTAGTATTAGCGATACGCTACTTAAAGAAAGCAGCTCGAAGAGGACATCCCTTGGCTCAGTATGAACTTGGAGTCGAAGCTTGTCGGCAGGAGAACTGGAAGTGGGGGTGTCTATGGCTTTGGCTGGCTTCATCGATGGGGCATCGAAATGCGCGGGCCTATTTGTATCACTTGCTTTGGCACAAATATCCACGAGA
>JAGVDZ010000024.1 GCA_020058465.1 Parachlamydiales bacterium
ATCTTTGACATAAGTCATCTCCTGATGAGACAGGGTTTAGATTAGACCGTCCATTCTACGTCGACAGGGTCCTTTTGTCCAGTGGCAAAAAGGAGGCCGAAGAGGAGAAGGAGGGTAGATAAAAGTGAAAGTGAAGGTAGGGGCACAGCCAAAGGGATCAGAGGGGGGTGAGAGAGAGTAAAAAAAAGAGTTTGAGTTAATGTTTCTGTGACTTGGAAGAACCCATGCGATAGATGCGTATCAAGGAGGCTTAAAGTTAAAGAGGTAAGTGTTGATGCGAGGATCAAAAGCACCCAAAAAGGGACGAAAAGATTATAGACGAGGCTCACCCAAGGGAAGAGGGCAAAATGATGGGCTAAAGCAGGTAACAGGAAGGCTATAATTCTGAAATTCATCTTCATATGATGCCTTAAGATATGCGCAAAGAGACGGATATGCAGAGTCCAGAAAGGGAGGTTTCGAAAAGGGAGCACGGGTGGATTTTTGAGATATCGAGGGAATGTACTCACCAAGCCCAAAGTGGCGAGGTAACTGAATTGAAAACTGAGGTCGTACAGGGCCATTGGATCTAGGTACAAGGAGATGAGTAGGCAAAACCCAAGCCCATTGATCGCTGTAAAAGGGCGGCTATAGAGTCGTGTTAGAAAGCTGTAGAGAAGAAACAGGTAACTTCTTGTGATGGACGCGCTATCGCCCAAAAAGAGAAAGTAGAAAGAGGCTAAAAGAGCCAGTAAGATATGGGGGTATTTTATTTGGCATGAGGTCAAGATCGAAGCAAAAAGGCCCAAGAGAAACGCAAAGTGGAAGCCAGAGATCGCCAGAAGATGTTGTAGGCCTAGAGAAGCAAATAGATAGGACGTGATGGGAAAAACCCCTTCACCGGTCAGTAGGTGGTGGCAAAATGGAGCGGTGTCGGAGTATTGGAAAGATGTTTGTAGCTTTTGAATCAAAGCCCTTTTCCATTGGTATTTGAGATGGGGCCACGAGATGGAAGAAGAAAGGGGGACGATGCCAAATAACTTGCAGTTTGGCCGAGCCCAAGCGTCGGCAAACTGCAAGTTGTTTTCGATATTTGGCATTATTTGGGAGGGTTGCAAAGACGTTATCGTAGAGGATAGAGGGATCAAAGTTCCTTTGACCCAATACGATGAGGAGGGGGGTAGAAGAATCTTGTGGCGCAGTACGACTGAGTAGGTGGATCCTTGATGTTTGAGAGTGCCTCGGTAGAGAAATGTCTGTTGTTGAAAGGGATCATGGGTGATTTGGATGTGATGAAGGTGAAAAGGACCTTCGTACAGAGACTCGGGAGGTAGAGGAGGGGGTAGAGATATCAGATAACCACTGAAGAAACAGCCGATGGACATAAGAAATTGAGTGCGAGGAGCTTGCCAATACAGATACCATCCCCAAAGCAAAAGAGGCAAGAGCAGCTCGAGAAGATACACACGTGGGCATGAGCGCCAACCTAAGGCTGCTGCAAGAGAAAGACCGTAACTCAGGAGGGGTGCTCTTTGCCAAAATAGACGGTGGGCCTCTTTACGACAGAGTTTGATGTTTGGTATTATCTTGTACATTTGTGTATAGATCTTCCTTGCTTGGAAGAAAAAAAAGAAGGCTATTTTGGGGGATTAGGCGGCTCTCTCGTGATGAGACGGGCACCTCGTTTCGAGGAAAAATAAGCAAACAGCCACTGAGACAAGACAAGGACTCGGCTGCGGAAGCAGACTAGGTAGGCGATGTGAACAAAACACCAGGCAAGCCAAGCGAGGAAACCACTGAATTGGAGTTTTCCAAAAAGGCCAATGGCCTTTGTCTTTCCGATTGTGGCCATCGTCCCCTTATCGAAATAGCGAAAAGGAGGACGGTCTTTTTTAGGGGTATGCCTTTCGATGATTTTGGCTACATAACGTCCTTGTTGTACAGCTACAGGAGCTAAGGCCGGTAAGGGTTTTCCTTGCCTGTCTAATGCAGCTGCAGCATCGCCGATGACGAAGATTTCGGGATACCCTAGGATCGAAAGATCCTCTTCGACGATCACACGTCCTTGTTTATCGAGAGGCACGTTCAATGTCTTGAGGACTGGTGAGGCTTGATTCCCTGCAGCCCAGATGATGTTGCGTGTTTCGATCCAACGATCATCGATTGTAACCCCGTCGGATGTGATTTGGGAAACCCTTTTGCCAGCAATCACTTCGACCCCAAAGTGTTCAAGATAGCTCGCTGCTTTCTTAGACAATGTCTCAGGGTAGGCGGGGAGGATGTGGGAAGAGCCCTCGATGAGATAGATTTTGGTCCTTGTTGGGTCGATTCTACGAAAGTTTTGCAACATTGTTTCATGGGCAATTTCGGCAATGGCTCCTGCCATTTCCACTCCGGTGGGGCCACCACCGATGATGATAAAATTGAGATATTTTTTTGCCTCCGAGATGCTGTCACAACGCTCGGCTTGCTCAAAGGACCAAAGGATCTTTTCTCGGATGATCAAAGCATCTTGCAGCGTCTTGAGTCCAGGAGCCAAAGGTTCCCAGTCGGGTCTTTCGAAATAGCTATGGCGAGCCCCTAGAGCCACAATGAGATATTCATAGTGTATCTCATCTCGGTTGTTCAACACGACTTTTTTGTCTTCTTTATGGATTGATTGAACAGTGCCCATCAACACAGTGATATTGTCGTAAGGGCTTAGAATTTCTCGGATAGGAACAGCAATATCCCCCGGGGATAGAGCCGCTGTGGCAACCTGGTAGAGGAGGGGCTGGAACAGGTGGTGATTGGTCTTGTCAAGTAACCATACGTCGAGCTTACGATCCCCCAACCTTTTGGCGACATTTAGCCCCCCGAATCCCCCACCTAAGATGACAACTTTTGTATAGCCCACGGTTTATACCACGCGCGACTCGAAATGTTGACTCTGATCCACATGAAGCGTGGTATAAAAGAAACTTCCCGGCGCCGATCCCATGATCTTACTTATAGACGATCCAAGACTAGAGAGACAAGATGAAAAATTGCAGAAGAACCCATGCTCTTCATTGATTAAAACAACAGTTTAACGTAGTTTCAAGTTCGCAGTGTTTAACAACTATGTACATGAACTCATTGGCGCGTGATTTTTTCTTAGATGCGGGGCCATTCTTTGAAGTGAGAGTGTTGGAGGAAGAGCGTGCCTGGAGTTGGGAACGGGCAAAAACTTTATGTCCCAGACTGCCTCGAGGCTGGTTTGAGCTGAGCCGCTGTGCGAGTGATGTGAAGAGGGAGTTTGTTTTAGATTTTTGGTTGAGTCACTTTAGTTTCCAACCCCATGTACACCCAATGTTTATTGATTTTTTTACTAAAGTTGAGGACATCTCAGTTGTTGTCACACAGTCGGCAGTTGGAGAGGCATTTGTACCAGAGCTCGTGTACAGTTTGAAGGAAGATAGGACCTTTTTTCGCGGGTTTGTGGGTGCGAGCGAAGGAGAAGTTCGAGAAGCGCAAAGTACATTTTCGTTTCTTCTGCCGAAAGACTATTTGGCATGGATGAAAATTCACAATGGCTTTGGCAAATTATCTGAAATGGGAATGCTGCCTCTCGATGAGCTGTTCCCCCTCTACCGTTCTGTCCAAATGATCCAGCTCAATTGGAAAGAGCCCCTCTACATTCGGAATCGAAGGGTAGACCCTAGCTCGTTTGTTCCCTTTTTTGAAGCCGAGGGGCTGCAATCTTTTCAAGGATTTTACACGGATTGGCATACAGGGCATGAAATTGGAAATGTCCATGTGTCGGGCATGGAATGTAGAATCTCAGACTTCGATGGTGTCCACCCAGATACAGATGCACTTGCTTTCGGTTCTTTTTTGGATTGGTTGGCTCATTATCTACAAGGGATGAATATTTCGTTCTGATTTATTGTATACACAAATGAACTCAAAAGTTGGTTTATGTATAAGGTAGGTGATTTTTATCAGGAGCATCAAAGTTCTCTTGGCTTAAAGCTGGTTACAGGCAAAGAAGGGTTGAAAAGGCGTATTCAACATGCAGATGCTCAAAGACCCGGCCTAAGTTTGGCAGGGTATATGAGGGGATTTGCATCAACAAAGATATTGATTTTTGGTCATCAGGAAATGGAATTTTTGCAAGGGCTGGATGAGCCACTTCGCCTCTCTCGTCTTCAATCTGTGATTGGATCTTCGACTCCTGCTGTCATCATAGCAAGGGGCCTTAGGGTTTCTTCTGAAATCGTAGAGCTTTGTAGGGAGAAAAATATCCCCCTATTTCGTGCTACAGAAAGTGAGTCAGAGCTGTCGAGGAAAGTGGCGATTTTTTTGATGGAGGCATGTTCTCCTCATACCACAGTCCATGGGGCTTTAGTGGAAGTATTCGGGATTGGCATGTTGATTCAAGGAGCCTCCTCTGTGGGTAAGAGTGAGGCTGCTCTCGGTCTTGTCGAAAGAGGGCACCGCTTCATCTCGGACGATGTGGTGAAGATCCGTAAAAAAGAGGGGGCCTACTTAGAGGGGACTGGTCCTGAAGTCACTCGTCATTTAATGGAGATACGAGGGATTGGGATCATCAACGTAGCTCATTTATATGGAGCTGTCTGCGTTCGACCCAATAAGGAGATTGATTTAATTGTGAAGCTCGAGGTATGGGACGATGCTCACTTCTATGATCGGTTGGGTTTTGATGAAACCTATACGTATTTGTTGGGCCTTTCTTTGCCTTGTCACGTCCTCCCTGTCAAGCCGGGGCGTGATGTGGTGCTCCTCTTAGAGACAATCGCTTTGAATCATAGATTGAAAGAAATGGGGTACCATTCAGCTAAGGAACTGCACGCCAAGTTGTCGGCTGTGATGTCAAGGACGAAAAAACGTGTGGTAAAATAATACCAATCACAAGAAATACATTCACATTGGAGCTCGTGTGAATTTATTTCTCCGATTTGCTATAAGTTGAAGATATACACAAATGAACTCAAAAGTTGGTTTTTGGCAGTGTCGGCGACGCTTCTCCTTGTCAAATTCCTAAATTTTGGATTCATTTGTGTATAGTGTGATCGAGCTCAGGCTGTTCGTCTGACGATAGGAACAAGGAAGGTTATCGTGATCAAATTGGTACGAAAAATGAAGGTCAAAGACTCACTCGGTCTTCATACCCGTCCCGCAGCAGCCATTGTCAAATTGTTGCAGCCATGTAAAGCTTCTGTTTTCTTTACATACAAAAATGAAACGATCAATGCTCGCAGTATTATGAGTATCTTGATGCTGGCGGCTCGTAAGAACGCTCAAATTACAGTGACTGTGGAGGGTGAAGATGCAGTCATGACAATGGAATGTTTAATCCAAGCTTTTGACAAGGAGTTTGGGGGGCCTTAAAGAAGTGATAGCACAAGAAGAACTTGTCCTTCGTGGGTTGTCGATCAGTCCCGGCATAGGTATGGGACCTGTGTACTTTCTTTGCCCCTCAGAGAAAGAAAGAGGACAGTCGTTGCTTTTGGTCGATGAGATCGAAGTGGAAATTTTGCGTTATCGGAAAGCCTTAGATCAAAGTCGTAAAGAAATTGAATGGATGCGAACATTTTCTTTGCAAGCAGAGCCTCCTGAAGCGGGAGCCATTTTGGAAACACATCTAGAGATGATCAAAGATCCTTTGATGACGGTGGTCGTTGAAGAGAGAGTCAGAAATACAAGAGAGCGGCTCGAACATATTCTTTCTTGTTTAGTGGAGGAATATCAGCAACGGTTCCAGGCTCTATCGGATCGGTATTTTCAAGAGCGTTCGCGCGATTTTGTCGATATTTCAAGACGTATTTTACGTAATTTACAAAACGTATCACATTTAGCCGACCATCTGCCTCCGTCGACAGTTTTGGTGACACATGAACTGGTCCCCTCTGAGATGATTGAAATGAAGTCTTCATCCATCGCGGCATTGGTTACTGTGATGGGAGGCTTGACATCACATGTGGCTATTTTAGCTCGCGCCAAAGGCATCCCCTACGTTGCTCGTGTCGAACTTTCGGGGTTTATAGACAAGGGGGTCGAGCGGATGATCGTCGACGGTTGTCAAGGTATTGTGATCGTCAATCCTTCTTTGCAAAGATGGGTACACTATCAGACTCTTCGAGACGAGATGATGCAAAAAGAGTCTTTGCATTTGAGTCGGGCGCATCTCAAGGGAGAGACCATCGATGGGTATGAAGTTAGAACCTTCATCAATGTTGAAAATCCTGCTGAAGTGGAGCTGATTGCGAC
>JAGVDZ010000176.1 GCA_020058465.1 Parachlamydiales bacterium
GTACTGCAATCCCATCCATCACCCCCAGCACTACCTTCATTCATGGCATGTTCCTAAAGATCTTTCGTTGGATCTGATGCAACAAGCCAGCCCCTTATTTCTAGGCACAAAAGACTTTAGCTCTCTTCAAACAGCCCAACAGGGAAGAAGCGCCACTAAAAGCAAAGAGTGTACCCTATGGCATCTGTCCTGCCGTAGGATAGCTCCCCCTATGATTGAAATTGTGATGATTGCCGACCGTTTTCTCTACAAAATGGCGCGAACTCTTGTAGGCACATTAGCCTGCATAGGGCAACACAAAATAGTTCCTTCCGACATTCTGCGTCTTTTATCAAGCCGTGATCGAACTTTAGCCGGTATGACAGCGCCAGCTTGCGGCCTTTTTCTACACCAGATCTTCTATGAAAACCTCAATCTCGACTATACTGCGCGCGGCTTGAAAGTTGGAATTATGTCAGAGAGGTGCCCTTAATCTGGGCCAGGCTTTACCGGCGCCAAAGCAGCTAAATTTAACAAGTTTAGCGATGCAGGCGAGTCCCCAATTTAGTGGCTGTCCGATTTCAAGCCGTGTGCGGTATATACACAAATGAACTCAAAAGTTGGTTTTTGACAGTGTCGGCGACGCTTGGAGTTCACCTTTCTGAAGCAGCTAAACTTAAAAAGTTTAGCTGCTTCAGAAAGATGAATTCCAAGCTACCTCCTTGTCAAATTCCCAACTTTTGAATTCATTTGTGTATACAATACCGCCCCACCTTAAAGGAGCTTTTTGCTCATGATCTCGAGAAATGACCCTTGTTGGTGCCAGAGTGGCAAAAGGTGGAAACACTGCCACTACCCTCAGACGGCGCCTCACGAATCTGCGCTTCAAGTCAAGAAAACCTACCTTCAACAGTATGGAATCCGTCTGAAAAGTCCTAAAGAAATTGAAGGTATTCGCCAAGCCTGCCAGATTACAGCCAGGATCCTGCATCAATTGTGTCTAGCAGCTCAGCCTGGTGTTTCAACAGAAGAACTCGACCAACTTTCCATCCAACTCCATCATCAACATCGGGTTAAGCCAGCTCCCTTAGGATACGGCTCCCCACCCTATCCAAAAACCATCTGCACCTCTCTCAACGAGGTGGTCTGTCATGGGATTCCAAGTCCCGACGATATCTTGAAGGAGGGGGATATTCTCAATATCGACGTCTCTTGCATCACAGATGAGGGTTTTTTTGGAGATGCAAGTCGAATGGTCATGGTCGGCACCGTCAGCGAAGATAAAAGGAGGGTTGTCCAAGCCTCAAAAGAGGCCCTCGCAGCTGCGATCACCGTTTGTCAACCTCAAGCCCCTTTATCTGCCATCGGGGATGCCATTGAAATGGTCACCTCTGTCTACCATTGCTCTGTCGTCTACCAGTTCGTAGGGCATGGTGTCGGCCTTTTTTTTCACGAGCCTCCTGATATCTTTCACCACAAAAATGACTACCATCTTCCCATGGTACCTGGGATGACTTTCACGATTGAACCCATGATCAATTTAGGAGTTCCAGATGCCGTTATTGACCCCAATAATCGGTGGGTAGCTACAACTGTCGACAAACTCCCTTCAGCCCAGTGGGAACACACGATTCTCATTACTGAAACAGGTCATGAAATTTTGACGCTCTATGTATAGCATGAAAAAAATTATTTTTATTTTATTTTATCTCCGTGGAATCTATGGAGACCAATCCACTGACAACTATGTCTCCTACATAGAACAACTCGGTCAACCTAATGGCGATTACCACAATGGCGAAATTGAAGTTGTCACCAATGTTACAGAAGCTTACCAAATTCAAAAAACACAAGAATATCGACTGCTTCAAAAGGGATTTTCAGAAGTTGACGCTGTAGAGTTTAGCCGGATCGGCATCGTCCACGAGGATCAATACTGGATTTGGCTTCGCGATGCAGTGTATTTTCCGAACAAAATCTCAGGGACCTACGATCGGCTCCTCTGGAAGAGTGCATTGAAAAGCACCTATCCTGGTGTCGCTGTTTTGCCAGTTTTGCCTTCGGGATCTGTAGTATTGAATTTGAATTATCGACATGCCACAAGGTCGTGGGAGCTCGAACTTCCCAGGGGGGGAATACAGTCGGATGAAACACCAGAGGAGGCAGCCTCACGTGAGATAAGAGAGGAAACGGGGTGCATAGCGTCTTGTATTACTTTTCTGGGGAACATGGCGCCGGACACAGGCGTTCTTTCTTCCGTGATTCCAGTCTTTATGGCCACAATTGTAGCTCAAGAAAAATCCAATCCAGAATATTCCGAAGCCATTGCGGATGTAATGTCTTTTACGAAAGATGAACTCAAAGAAGGGCTGATGCAAGGATTTCTAGAGATATCCATACAAGGAGCCACCCACCAAGTTCCCCTCCGAGATTCATTTTTAACCTTTGCTTTGTTTCAGGCAGAATGTCGGAATCTACTTTACGATCGGTAACGTCATTTGCTCGAGTTTAGCTGGCTGGCTGGGACGAGACTTTTTTTTTTCGCCTCTACCTGGACGGCTGTCTTCAAAATGGCCTTACCCGCATCTACCTGGTAAGCTTGGGAAATGGTCTCTGTCATCACGTCACATTCCTGACGAAGGAATTCGTTTTCTGTCTCTAGAGACTGAATCTGCTCCCACAACAGATCCACCTCCTGTTGAAAGTGGGGTGCCCGATCTTTCTTAGTTTCAGCAAGCCTTTCTGTCTCTAAGATAAACAAAGCAGCCCTAGTCTCTTCTAAGATTTTCTTTTTTTCGACAAACTGCTTACGAAGCTCAATCAACTCATGACAGGGGACCTTTTCTTTGAGCCCACTAAGTTCTTCAGATAACACCGTTGCCATATGGCGACTGATCTCAACTGCCTGCGCCTTTTCTAAACGAGCCTGATTCAGAAGGTCCACCCACTCCTGCTTTTCCCTCGCTGCCGGCTCTTGTTGTAGAACTTCAATTCTTTGTCGAGCTAAAAAAAGTTCCCCCTGTAGCTGCACAAAAGCTTGCTCTTTGTCTTCTAACGCTGTCTTTGTTTTTTTCTCCCTTTCCCAACTCGAAGAGCATGTCTGACGTAGCACATCATTCAACAGGGCAAGCGATCCTTCTTTCGCACCGACGTCTTCCAGCTCTTTTTGCAAATCCACCATCCGCCCCTGTAGCTGCGACAAGCTTTGTTTATGCATCTGGTCGAGCTCCTTTAAATCCTCTTCGAGCTGTGCCTGCAAAGTATTTTGCTGTTCCAACTGCGTCATCTGCTGACTCCACATGGCTCTCTGCTCACTATGCATGAGAGAAAAGATCACAACGGAGAGGGCCAGTGAAACATTGCACCCAATGTGCCACCAAAGAGAATCGATCTCACTTCGATAGAGAAAAAAGGAGATAAAGGCAATGACGAACAAAGCCGAAACTGTCCCCTTTTCTTCTCTCACCGATCCTATGAGAAGAGCGAGAAGTCCGACTCCCCACATAGCAGGGCGGCCCCAAAGAAGAAGACTACATACGGCGAGAAAAGGGCCTGAGAGAAGAAAGAACCCTGGCCACCTTTCCCATTCTAACCATTGTCTCATCATACTTTCATCAAATCGATCAAGCGAGCAAATGTCAAGTACCCTTGACGAATTCTCGACATAGAAAAATGTTCATTAGGAGCATGGATCAAGTCACTCGGCAAAGCCAGCCCCATCCCTACGGCTTCAACCTGTAATAGACCCACTAGAGGAGCCACGATCGGGATCGACCCTCCTGAC
>JAGVDZ010000173.1 GCA_020058465.1 Parachlamydiales bacterium
AGCTAAACTTAAAAAGTTTAGCGATACCAAGAAAGGTGAACTCCAAGCGTCGCCGACACTGTCAAAAACCAACTTTTGAGTTCATTTGTGTATATCTTCTTCAAACAACTCTTAAAGAGCCGCGCGCAGTATACACAAATGAATTCAAAAGTTGGTTTTTGAGTTCATTTGTGTATGTAGGTCTCTTTCGAAACCGAGGCTCTTATCCCCCTTATACCAAACTTGGGCAATAACTTCGAATTTGCGGTCTAATGCCATTCGCTAGAAATAAATTCATAAATTTAACAAGAAGGCAGCACAAATTTATTGCTAAGCCGACGCAGTTAAATCTGAATTTATTTCTCGCGAATGGTATAATACCAAATATTATATAAACTAAACAACTCAGGCGACTATGCTCTGGAGCGCTAAAAAAGCCGTTGTATTCCTTGCCTTGTCTTGTATTACAACCATTGGACTCAGCTCTGTTGTCCTTTGGTCAACGTACTTCCGACGCCCTGACCCTCAAGACATACCCATACGTTACCTAATCCAAACTGGGCCTGAACTAGAAGCTTTGTCCTCCTCCTACCTCATCCATCTCATGCAAATCTCCCCCTCATCCCCCCCCTCACTTTCCACCTATTGTCTATCGACAGCTCATCAAAGACTTCTTACGTCACCACTCATCCAAGAGGCCAAGCTGAAAAAGATCTATCCTGACACCCTCTACGTCGACTATACGATCCGTCACCCCGTCATGACTCTCATGGACTATGAGAATGTAGGTCTAGATAAAGATGGTTACCTAATTCCCTTAGCCCCGTTTTCGACATCGCAACACTTACCTAAACTCTATCTAGGATTACCCCCCTTCGACCAACAAAATCCAGACTGGCTTAAAAGATGTGGAGGCAAGTGGCATCACCCTATTTGTCCCTCACTACAAAGCCGAGCTGTTGAACTTTTAAAACTCAACCAAGACCTCCTTGCCCAATCTTCCGTACACGTGAAGATCATAGACTTATCCCAAGCCTTGGCCCCTACTCTTGGACAAAGAGAAATTGTCTTATCCATCGAGGAAACCATCTTGTGGCATGGTGTCGAGCTCACATTTCCAAGAGTCCTCCGCATGTCCACAAAAAATCTAAAAGAACAGCTCGAACACTTCCTCTGGCTCAAAGAAGCTATGTGGCAAGACTACCAGACACAGCTACCTCCCAACATACAGCCCACGATTTTCACACCCCGTGTGATTGACTTACGAATTCCCAAGGTCGCTTTTGTTGAAAATAGACCTCTTTCGTAATATATCCATATTCAAATAGCGATCGATACGGGCTTGCAAAATATACCGTAAAGAACAGTCCCGAATCCCATGCATCGGTAGCTGACCCCCCTTGAGAGGCTCTGACGATGTGGTCACATCGTCCTCATAAAATCTCCAACAACAAGTCTCCGGACAATACACATACTGCTCTATGGATGCACATAAAGAGCTGGGAATGTGGATCGATGGTGCGATGGCAAGGACATGGATTCTTGTTCGAACTCGCTCAGGTAGACGTGCCTGCAAAGCCTCATAGGTGAGCTTCGCCCCCGGCCCCACAGAAATATGCAATAGTCCAGAGGTCGGATTGAGCCGGTGAGCTTGATCGAATGCATCCCAAGCACTTCTCATTAAAGCTGTCATCTTTGAAAAGCGTTGCCCAGATGAAAAAATAAGACCTTCGCTCAAATCTTTTGTCAAACCTTCAGACGAACAGATAAACCACTCTACACTGCAACCTTGCGCTATCGAATGAACACAAGTCGCATCAGCATAAGCTTCATCAAAACTGATCCCAATGCCACTGAGACCCTCGATCCGATGGGATACAAAATCTCTACCCAACAACAAAATCTTCCGATGGTCCCGCTTAACTTGCACCTGTTCAGGACGAAGAGCCCCCCGCAAAGAGGCGCGATCAGAGCCAAGACCCTCCCAAGGAAGATCCACATTTAAAGACTTTCCCTTCTTCCGATGATCCTGTTGAAAATCTCTCCTATGGTCCCCGCCAAACAATCTCTCAACTTCCTTAATCTCCAAAAGGACCTCCCTTCCAATAGAAAACATGTCTTGCTACAAGAGCTGTCAAGAACTGCCTAGATACACACTCTCCCCTTGAAAAATCTTCCGACGAAAGAAGACCACTGCCCGCAAGCAGCTGAGCTACGATATTTTCAAACTGAACACGAATTTCTTTTGCTTGCTGTGTTAGATTCAAAAACAAAGATCTCGACACAAAATAACAAATACAAGACGTGACAATTACACAACAAAGCCTTGCCCAAATCGCCGAAATCCAGCACATAGACAAAATCAGTACAACACAAGAAATACGTAGCCCAGTTTTAGGACAGATCACCTCATCCAAGTAACGTCTCTTCAACAGATAAACCTCCTTGGATAAACTGTCCAAAAACCGCCTCCAACTTTGTTCCCTCAGCAATAGGATGTGTCTGTCCCTCAAATAACGGTACGAGCAGCGCCGTCTTTGTCGGTCTGCTTGAAGATCTGAAAGGGTTGCATTCAACTGATCGATCTCAAGTTGTCGATTAAGATTCTCTGCCGAGAGGATGCTATTTTGGCTCTGGAGCTGTCCATTTCGGGACTGTAAAATGAGATTCTCTTCATGGGCTATGTTCCACCTCTCACGCACGTCTCGACACTCCACTCGAGTCTTTTCAAGCGTCTGTTCACCCTCCATCCGAGCCTGCTGTAAACTCTGAATTAATTGCATACTATCACCGAGAAGACCTGGCGGCACAGACAACACTACGACACCCCCTCATTCGATAGGCTTTTCTCTCCTCGGTCATCCGAAGAGACCCCTTCCACGTCTTGATCCAATGCCTCGATCACACACTGGATCAATGGCCTCAGATAAGCACTGGACGTTTGGACACAAGCCAACGTCAAGGAACAAGACTGGAACTTCTCCTGAGCCTCCTTCTGCAAGTGAGAGTCAGCACCCAATTCATTGAAATGCCCCATTGCATCTCCAAGATGCTTTAAGAAGTCCTCATTGGCTCGAGATACAATATCCAATAACTTTCGCCTCTGGCTTTCCCCAGAAGACATCGGCGACTGGACACTCTCTTTAATCTTTCGCAAGAGCTCAATACACTGCTCAAACAAGGGTGCTTTCTCCCTTAAAGTCGTACATCTTGCGATCTCAAGCTGCTTGCTTTGAAGATCTTTTAAAAGAGATTGTCTTGTCCTCTCCAAACGACACAAGGCTTCTTTCTGCCTTTTCTTTTCAGCGATAGCCCCCTCCAAAGCTTGTTGTAAATCTTCCTCTCTTTGCTCTCCAAGATGCGCGGTACGCCGCATCTGCGCATTGAGAAACAATTGCGCATCCCTCTGCTCTTTGATCCTCCCAATTTCAACATCTTGCTCTTGGCTATTTTGGTTTTGTAGAACTATGTCTTCTCTCGTCTGAACCAGCGCCTCTTCTGTCGGAAAGATCTTAGCTTGCATTGAATGGAGAAGTCCTAATGTCGTCTGATGTGCCTGGAGGGCCTCTTTCGTTCTACCTTGTTCCTTGAGCAACAAGACACTCAGTCCAATCCCATAGACGAGAATAGCCACCACATTCAACCACAAAGGGACAAAGCGAACGATAGAAAGGGCCAGAAAAGGGAGGAGATACCGTTGCAATTCCCATTGTTCACGAAGAACTGTCACCCATCGATGTGCCTCGACAGGGGGCTTGCTTACCACCAGCTGTGGTGCAGCTCTAAAAATGGCTTCTATCATGGGGCGGGAGGATCCTAAAAATGCCCTTTGATAGCAAATAGAATCTAAAACTTATTACAATCAATAGCTTAAATTTTCAACCCTATCACGAAGTGCCTCTAGCTCTTCAAAGAGGCGGCCCGGCATACGGGAGCCAATCGTCTCAAAAAATGACTCAATCAGGGCCATCTCCTTAAGCCAGTCCTGTTTTCGATACGGAAACAACGCTTTAAGATCGACCTTGAGCCCTGCTACATCCAGACCTTGGGGTATGATTCCGAATGGGAGCGCCTCTCCTTGAGCCGTCCCCTCCAGCCGCTCGAAAATCCACTTGAGGACCCGAATATTATCTCCATATCCAGGCCAAAGAAGGTTTCCTTTCGCATCTTCTAAAAACCAGTTGACTCGATACATACGAAAAGAAGAGGCCACCTTGGCCAAAGAAAGCCAATGGGCAAAATAATCCCCTACATGATACCCGAAAAAGGGGCGCATGGCGAAAGGGTCGAATCTCACTTGGCCTACTTTGCCATCTGCTGCCGCTGTCGTCTCAGACGACAGCGTAGCTCCCCAAAAAACCCCCTGCTCAAATGACAAAGCTTCCCAACAAAGAGGCAGGAGTGAACGTCTTCTCCCTCCAAACAAAATGGCCGAAATGGGAACTCCTTCAGGTCGCTCAGACGCTGGATCAAAGATCGGATTTTGTGTCGCCCTCACCGCAAACCTCGAATTCGGGTGGGCAGCGGGCTCTTCATCTTTTTTTGGATCATAAGGGACATTACGCCACGATGTCACCCCTTCTGGGCAGGTGGGTGTATATCCCTCCCACCAAACATCTCGATCTTGAGTGATGGCTACATTGGTAAACAAAGTGTCGTGGGAAATAGTCTGATATCCGTATGGATTCGTTGTCTTGGATGTATAAGGGGCCACTCCAAAATACCCCGCTTCTGGATTGATGGCCCACAGTGTCTGATCCTCTTTTCGAATATGGAGCCATGCAATATCATCCCCCACCGTCTCAATCTTCCATCCAGGCAACGAAGGCTTCAACATGGCTAAATTGGTCTTGCCACAAGCACTTGGAAATGCAGCGGCAAAATACCGTTTTTTCCCCTCTGGGTTTGTGATCCCCAAGATCAGCATATGCTCTGCAAACCACCCCTCTTCTTTAGCTTTGACAGAAGCAATACGTAGACTGAGACACTTCTTTCCTAAAAGGGCATTGCCTCCATATCCACTACCATAAGACCAAACAAGTTTTTCCTTAGGGAAATGAACGATCGCACGTCGCTCTACATTGCACGGCCAGGACACATCAGCTGCCCCCTTTAAAAGGGGGCAGCCCACCGAATGAAGCCCTGGGTAAAAGGGTCCTTCTTTGCCGAGTCGAGCAAGAACCTCTGCGCCCATCCGAGTCATCTTGTGCATATGAAGCACGACATAAGGAGAATCGGTCAGTTCGATCCCAATCAAAGAGTAAGAGGAGCTCAAAGGTCCCATACAATAGGGGACGATATACATCGTACGACCCTTCATAGAACCATTGAAACAAATAAGGAGTTCTTTTTTGATTTCTAAAGGATCGATCCATTGTCCTAAAGGACCTACATCTTCAGCACTGGCTGTCGCAATCCACGTAGACTGTTCAGATCGAGCTACATCTCTCGGATCGGTCCAACAAGCGTAGCTACCGGGCCTTTTGAGACGCATCATCTGACCACATTTCACAAGAGGCTCTACTAGATCGGAAAATTCCCTGTCAGAGCCATCGGCGAGATAGACCCGATCGGGCTGGCAAAGAGAGACCATATCGAAAATCCACCGATCGAGAGCTCCATGTCCAGTGGGGGGAATTCTATCAAACGTAGA
>JAGVDZ010000119.1 GCA_020058465.1 Parachlamydiales bacterium
CATGGGCTTCTTTGCAAGAGGCTCCTTTGTTTAGCTTGTCGTTCCATTCCCACTTACAGCTATGCCAGATCATCGTCAAAGAGACTCCAGCATACAGGAGGAGTGGGGAGTTGCCCTTAGGACGATATGACGGCACCTATCTACCCCCGATCTCTCCTATGAAGATGGTGGTAGCAGAGTTAAGATCGGGCTCTTTGAAGATCGCCCACCTTGAACAAGGAGTGGATTTGGTGATGCAGCGCATTGAATGTGGTGACTTCTACAGGATCTTGGTGCAGATTAAGATGGAAGATCGTATCGACGGTGCCCCCGGACCTTTGGTTGCAAAACAATCTTGGGATGCATTCTCGAGATGCATTAACGAAACCAACGACGAGACCCTTGCTGCCACAGACGGGCCACTTCCGGAGAATGTGAGGGACTTAGTTTTGGCCTATTATGCAGCTTATACTGGACTGCAACCAACATTGCAAACTCCCCTAGAGCAAGCAGCTCAAGGCAGCGTGAAATTGCATCCTCAAGAGCGTGTCTACTTGTTAGAGCCCACTGGACACTATGCGATATGGAATCATCTCATCGAAAATTTTGCAAAGAAGTCCCCCGTTATGGGGATAGAATCTCGTCTATTTTTAACCACCGACCAGAGTCAACAGTTATCGATCTTTATAGAAAGTTCCGATAATTCGTATAATGTGAGAATGTCTGCCAGTTTGGAGGGGGGCGATGTGTGGGGACCTTCATTGCCGATGGTCTATTCGAAAGATGCGTTTGATGATCCAAAGCAAAGGGCAGGTCTCTTACTCTATCAAGCCACCCTTGCCCTTACCGCAGCATGTCGAGAGAAGGTCGACAAGAGGCTTCAGGCGGGAAGCCAGTAATGTTGATCGAGAAGTGAAGAGACCTCCTCTTCTTTGCGTGAGGTGACACCATCTCGGATCGCTTGGAGGGCGACTGCTTTTGCAATGCTTCGACTTAGCGTGGGCAGTGCCTCAATAGGGGGGAAGAGGGGAGCTCCTGGGTGGTCTTGTCTTGCCCCTTCTCGAGATAGAGCTTCAACACCAGCTCGGATCATATTGTCGGTCAGCTCTCTTGCCTCCACTGCAATGGCGCCGGCTCCGAGGCCAGGAAAGAGATAGACATTGTTGCACTGGGACGTTTCAAAGAGTTGACCTTTGTAGAGGGTAGGCTCAAACCGGGTTCCTGTAGCTAGGAAGCTTCTCCCTTGCGTCGCTTCAATAGCTTCCTTCGGTGTACACTCTGAGTTGGCAAGGGGGTTAGAAAGGGGCAAAATGATGGGATGCTCGTTGAGTCGTCCCATGGTCTCAAGGACCTTCTGGTCGAAGATCCCCCCTTTTGCTGAAACACCGATGAGGATTGTAGGCTTGGCCTTCTCTATCGTCGTTTGTAGAGAAATTGGAAGGGCTAGGTTTGCCTGCCACATGTCCACTTCTTTATGGGTCCGTAGGTAAGGCATTTGATGAGCCGAAAAAGTTTGCTCTTGTCGTTTGTCCCATAAAAGCCCTTTGCTATCGAGAAGATAGATGGGAGAGTGGGAGCAGGTCAATCGATGGGCCTGCAGGGTGGCCATCCATAGATCTGCGATGCCAACCCCAGCTGAGCCAGCTCCCATGATGACAAGCTTTTGATCTTCTAATCGTCCTTTTGTCCGGCGAAGGGCTAGGAGAATGGCTGCCACAACGACACCCGCTGTCCCTTGAATATCATCATTGAAGGAGAGAAGTTTTTTTCGATACCGTTGCAAAATAGGGTAGGCATTTTGTTTACCCAAGTCCTCCCATTGTAAGAGCATTTTAGGGAAGCGCTTTTGGATCGTGGTGACAAAACGATCGACAAAAGCGTCATATTCAGAGCCCCGGATCCTTTCATGACGCCACCCAAGATAGTGGGGGTCGCTGAGCAAGGTGGCATTGGCAGTGCCGACATCCAAGATCACAGGGAGTGTTGTTTGAGGGTCAATCCCTGCAAAGAGAGAGTAGAGACAGAGCTTGCCGATGGAAATACCGAGGCCTCCAACGCCCAGGTCGCCGAGCCCTAAAATTCTCTCTCCGTCAGTGACAACGGCGATTTGAAGTTGGTCGATACGCAGCTGCCCTACTAACTCCTCCATCCGATCTCGGTAGGGATAGCTGATATAGGCTCCCATCCTTCGGAAAGGAAGATGGCTAAATTTTTGACAAGCCTCCCCCACCGTTGGCGTGTAGATGAAAGGGAGCATTTCAGCTGGTCTTTGTCTCACAAAGTGGTAAAAAAAATGGGGCTTTTTTTCGAGAAGATCGATCAAGAAAAGGTACTTGGAAAGGGGTTTGCTCAACGTTTGAAAAAAAGCATAGAGCCTTTCGGTCTCCTCTTCTAACGAGAGGGAGCGCACCGGCAAAGAGCTTAAAAGCTGCCCATGCTCTCTTTCTTGGTCTGCAGTCATGAGGTCGAAGGTAGCCAGACGGCGAGGGATCATATAAAACGCCCTGTTTTTAGGGTTTCAAGAGCATGGACCGACCCTCTTGACGGCGGAATAAAAAGAGGACAACTAAGACCCATAATACAAAGAGAAGGAGTGACGTGCCATATAAAAAAGGAAAAAGGTGACTATGTAAAAGAACCTGGGCTCCTAAGATCAAAATGGAGACTAAAGCTTTCGATGAGCGGTAGGTGAAGACATCGATATAGGCTTTGGCTTTGAACTTCGCATCAGGATGAAGTGGGATATAGAGCATTTCTCGTACGACACCAAATAAGGAGTAGTCGATAGCTTTGATCGAAACATACATGAAGCTGATCCAAGAAAAGGTGGGAGCCCAAAACCCGAGCAATGAAAAAGTGCCGAGGATGATAGGGATGAGAAGGTGGCTCCCTTTAAGTCCAATGGTATGTAGGAGGATCTTGGATCCAATGACTTGAAAGAGGAAAGATAGGGCATTGGCAATGCTGCTGAGTCGACCACAATAGGCCGTTTTGACATCCAGACCAAGCAGTTCCTGTTCGAGATGATGACTAAATCGATATTCTGTAATGCCGACAGAGAGTTGCATCAAAAGGACAAGAAGAAGGATCCCGATCAAGAAGGGGTTGTTCCTGATCAAAGAGTGGTTACGATCCGATGAATTTTGTTTGGAGATGGGAGGAAATGGATAAGATGCATACGTGTGCCTATAGAGTAAAGCAAAGATCAGGTAGATCGGGAGGGTAAAAAGAAGAAGAAATCTCGAACCAATTGTCCCAGCCAACCATGTCGGCACAAGGCTGCCTACAATAGATCCCACCGTCCCTGACGCAAAGATGATCCCATAGGCAGACCTGGATACAAATGTCGATTCGTGAACGTGGATCATCGACCATACTTGTTTGAACATCAATAATATGTAAAGATCTTTCCAGATGTAGTGGCAAAGACTAAGGGGGGGGATTAGGGGGATGTAGAACGTGGCAGCTGAAGCGATGAGGCATGTAGTTATCACAACGGCCCAAAGAGTTTTTAAAGGGCCGATTCGAGAAATTCCGTGGTTGTAACAAGCGACGAGAGCTAGGTTAATGGGGACAGTGGCCATCCAGACCCAAGGAAGTATCTGAGAGCTGTAGTGAGTTAAAAAAAGGGCTACGCTGGCGGGTCGCGAGATGGCGTATTCTAGCCCAATCAAGAAGCAAAGGCCCATCGCCAAGTAGACAAATGAGGGGACTTTACCGTTGTTAAGGTTCGGCGTTACGAATTTATCCAAAATGGGTCTCCAAAAATTGGAGGAACTCGAAGTCAAATTCGGGAGCAATATAAGCCCAGTTAGCTCGCTTGTGATCGATCTTGACGAGAAGATCAGAACAATCTCTTGCTTTCCTCAGGATAACATGTCGATTGGAGACTGGAAATCCAAGGGAGGCTTGATTCATAGCTACTTTTTCTTCTGATTTGAG
>JAGVDZ010000091.1 GCA_020058465.1 Parachlamydiales bacterium
CTCATAGAGCTACATTCTTGGCACAGTTTTCAAACCAAGAAGATCGAGCCCTCTTTGTAATACTTGGCTTGTCAATTGGCAAAGAAGAAGTCGATTGGCCTCTTCTTTAGAGCCGTGAACGCGACAGTCCTTGAAAAATTGATGAAAGCCTTCTGCTAAGTGATACAAGTAGTCGGCAAGCTTATGAGGCAATAGATCCTCAGCCAGCTGGACCACAACATCTCCAAATCGGAGAAGTAAAAACGCCAGAGTCTCTTCACTGGGATGGGTCAAATGAAAGGCTTTAGCGTCGGTTTGTAGAGGTTGTGTCGCTTTGTCTAGAATGCTTTTTGTGCGTACATAGGCGTAAAGAAGAAACGCGGCTGTATTTCCTTCGAATTGGAGCATCCTATCGTAGCTAAAAAGATAGTCCTTTGTTCTTGAGGAGGCGAGATCAGCATACTTAATAGCATTGACGCCAAGTGTTTGAGCAAGCTTTGAAAGCTCCTCTTGAGGCCAATCCGCTGAGCCCCGTTGTTGGAGGATGTCTAAGGCTTTGGCGACAGCCCCGTGGATGAGATCGATCAACCGTTCTGTCTCTCCCGATCTCGTTTTGAACTTTTTGCCGTCAGGTCCGAGGACAAGGCCAAAGGGAACATGATCGACTCTTGTGATGTTAGGTTGAAGCCAGCCTGCTTGAATGCCGATGGCAAACACCATCTGAAAGTGAAGAGATTGCCCTATATCCGTGACGATGATAATGCGATCGGCCTTTTCAACGCGGAGTCTGTGATAGAGGGTGGCTAATTCCGTCGTGTCATAGTTGTAGCCACCGTCGGACTTTTGAATGATTGTAGGTAAAGGTTTCTGATCCCGTCCTTTGAATTCTTCCAGGAAGACACATTTGGCCCCCTCGGAGAGGGTAACAAGACCTTTATCTTCGAGTTCTTGAACGATTTGTGGTAGGTATGAATTATAGAAAGATTCTCCCCTTTCTTGGATGTCGATGTGGAGGAGGTCATAAATTTCTTGGAAGCCTTGCCTTGAGATGTTGCAGATGTGTGTCCAGATACGTAAAGCGTTAGCTTCTCCAGACTGGAGGTGCACAACTCTTTGTTTCGCTTGTTGTTTGAAATCAGGGTTGTGATCAAACTCCTCTTTGGCTGCTCGATACCATGTCATGAGCTCACTTAGTTCCGTTGTGCTACTCACGGCGATATGGTGCTTTTCGATATAGGCGATCAACATACCAAACTGTGTGCCCCAATCTCCAATATGGTTGAGTCGAACAATCGTGTGACCTAAAGCTTGGAGCGTTCTGGCAAGGCAATCGCCGATGATGGTCGAACGGAGGTGTCCTACGTGGAGCTCTTTGGCAACGTTGGGGCTGGAGAATTCGACAATCACTTTTTGGGGGTGCTGAGTTGTGGGAATACCGAGGTGAGGATCGAGGTGTTGTTCGAAAAGGGCCTTTGCCAAAAACGCAGAAGATAGCGTCAGGTTGATGAAGCCTGGACCGGCAATGGCCACATTCGCAAAGGGGCTTGTGGGTGAGATGTTTTGGACGAGGAGCTCGGCTACTTCCCTGGGAGGTAGTTGGAGTTGCTTGCCTAAGCGAAGGGCGCTATTGCATTGGTAGTGTCCAAATTCGGGGGGAGCTAGGGCCACATCGGCGGACTGAGAGGAGGGGCCCCCTGGATAAGCTCGCTGAAGAGCTTCGTCGAGAAAACCTCCAACGAGAGAGTCTAGGGTCATAGGGCTTGAAGAATGTGACTATGATGAAATACGAGAGGGGCTGTTCTTTTGCCGATACTGTAGCGGATACGATATTCAGCAAGAGCCAAAGCTGCTTGATGTGTTGATTCTCCATTTCTCTCGGCAATATCATAGATAGCCAAGAGAACATCATAGATGTGGTGGATCTTGTAGCGAGGAAAAGAGGGGTTGTAGCCCCCTGGTTCGACCTCTGCAGCGACATTTAAGAGCCCCCCCGAGTTGATCACAAAATCAGGAGCATAGAGAATCCCCCGATCTCGAAGGGCATCAGCATGCCTATCTCGGTGTAGCTGATTATTAGCCGCCCCAGCAATAGCTCGACAGCGGAGTTGGGGGATTGTCTCATCGTTGAGGATAGCTCCCAAGGCGCAGGGGGCAAAGATCTCACATTCAGCTTTAAGGATATGGTCGGGAGAGACAATCTCAGCGTCGTAGCGCTTGGCCAAAAGATGAATCTTGGCCTTATCCACATCGGCAACGATCAGCTTGGCCCCTTCCCAGAAAAGCTTTTCTGCAAGAGAAGAGCCCACACTACCGAGTCCTTGAATGGCAATCCGTTTCCCTTCTAGATTCGAAGAGCCATAAAGGCGCTTTGCGACTGATTGAATGCCTCGAAAAACACCCCACGCAGTGAAGGGGCTTGGATTTCCACTACTTTGTGCGTGATCTAACCCAACTACATAGCGAGTTTCTTGAACGATGTGAGCGAGATCTTCCGTTGTGCAACCCGAATCTTCCGCGCAGATATACTGACCTTTCAACGATTCTACGGCACGGCCAAAGGCACGTAAGAGGGAAGGGGTTTTATCCAATCGAGGATCGGCGATGATCACACTTTTACCCCCGCCAAAGCCCACCTCCGCCACGGCCGATTTGTGGGTCATGCCTCTAGCCAGGCGCAAGACGTCTTCTAGGGCCTCTTTCTCTGAGCCATAAGGATAAATACGAGTTCCTCCCAGAGCTGTGCCGAGGGAGGTGTCGTGGATAGCGATAAAAGCGTTGAGGCCAGATGCCGGGTCGGTAAAGTGATAAACTTTTTCATAGCCCTTAACGATGATTTCTTGGCAGCAAAGGGTGTCTTGAATCGTCGTAGAGGACATGGGGAAGCTCCCTTCTAAGGCCTCCCGGATTGGGGTGGGGGAGGTCTTTAAATTTTTCAAGAAAGGGTAGCAAAAAGTCGAGAAGTTGTCCATATGGCCTTTGCCAACAGAACCGATACATTAAAATTTTGTATATCTGACAAGTTTGGTATGAAGCCCCCGTGCTAGTCCAGGTTCTACTGCACAGTCGATTTTTATTGGTGGAATTGTAATACCCAACATCAGTGCTGTAGAGGCAACGACCCTTTTGTGTCTAGATCTAATTGTTTCAATTGGTATATAGTGCCCCGTCTACAGGCTCAGTGGGGAAGATGGGCTTCGGGTGGGTTCTTTTGTTTGAGGAGGTTATGACCGCAGCTTTACGCATTACATCGGAACAAAGAAGTGTGCTTTTGAACTTTTTGAAAAAGAATCGAAGCGTCGATCTGATTACAGCTTACCTCGTGTTTATGGAAAGCTCGCACAAAGTCAAGCCTGTGCTGTTCCCTAAGGAAAAAACAATCTATCAGAGTGTGGATTCTTTGATTTCTAAATTGGAGTCAGAAGGAGGACTTTGGCGAGAGGCGGAGATCACAATTCGATTTGGACAAGAGAGTGTCAACGATGCGACTAAAAAAATTTACATCTGTCCTTTTACGGGGAAAGTATTTGGTGACAATACACATCCGAATCCTCAAGACGCTATCTACGACTGGGTGGCCAAGTGTCCAGAAAATCATGAGAGGGTAGGGGGTCTTCCCGTTAAGCGTTTTTTAGTCTCAGAAGATCCAGATGTAATTCGTAATTACATCCAGGAGAGGAAAAGTTCTGTGAAGAAGAAGGTGTTTTCGTCGGCCATTACAGGAAAACTATTCAATACAAAAGCAGCTGTCATCGAAGATTTTAAAAAAAATCATATCAAGGCCATCGCTTTTTCTGAGGTGACGAATCAAAATCGCTATCAAATCGAAGAGTCGTTTCTTGAGTTTATTCAAAAACACCTCCATGAGGATCGTCTTGCGCAATTTGTGGAGGCTCTTTCTGAGTATCCCGAGTTTACCTTATTTGTCGAGAAGTGGGTGGAATAGAGAGTGGGTCCGTTCCTTTCTTCCGAAGCGCTCCAGGATTATGCGGCCACTTTAGCCGCCTCTTGGAAGGGGGGCCAGGTGGTGGCTTTGCTTGGTGATTTGGGTGTTGGGAAAACGACCTTTGTCAAGGGGGTGGCTAAAGCTCTCGATATCGTGGACCCTGTGGTGAGTCCTACCTATGTCTATTTGCAGACGTACGAGGGATCGAGACTGGATCTTTATCATTTTGATCTCTATCGACTCCGTTCTTTTCAGGACCTCTCTCTCATCGGGTTTGAAGAATATCTCGATCGGGGGGGGATCTGTATTATCGAGTGGCCCCATCTTGCAACCTCGATTCTCCCTTCGACCACACTCGTGTTTGCGCTGACGATGCGTGCTGATGCTTCCAGATTTCTCGATCAGCTCGATTTGGATGAGGTGGCAATCTCTCAACGTTCAATATGACAACACATAGGGCAGTGGGCAGGGTTGTGTGGGGCGGCTTTACAGTACTTCCGAGCAAAGAGAAGAATTTGTAAATGGAGTCGACGCCACCCATGCTGAGGGAATATTTTTTTTAAATCCGATTCTACTCGAAAGACAGTGGTCCCTTGAGAAAGACCCCATCTTCTCGCCGCTCGATAGATGTGGGTATCGACAGGGAACGTGGGGATGCCGAACGCTTCAGCAAGAATGACAGATGCTGTCTTGTGACCTATTCCAGGGAGCTTTTCAAGCTCGGCGAGAATTTGGGGGACTTTTCCTTGGTGGTGTACAATGAGATCGTTGGATAGTCGGTAGATCGATTGCGCCTTGAATTGACTCAAACCGCAAGGGCGTATGATGCTTTGAATCGTGGTCACATCAAGCTGCGACATTTGTTCGGGTGTCTCTGCGAGAGCAAAAAGATGAGGTGTCACTAGGTTAACTCTTTCATCTTGGCAACGGGCTGAGAGAAGGACAGCGATGAGTAGACGGTAAGGGGTATGGGTGTGGTCTAAAGGGATCTTTGGAGATGGAATGTAGGTATCGAGAATAGAAATGACAAGCTCTTGATTCATTTGCCGAGACAGAATTGCTTGAAGATGGAAGAAAGGATCATTTCGGTCACGTTGACTCCTAGGATAGAAGCTAGGGCTTGAAGGCTTTCTCTCATGTCGGCTGCTAAAAGCTCGAACTCTGCGCGATGTTGCTGTAGACTTTGAAGAGCTCTTTCGCAAGGAAGGATGGCTTCTTGAAGAGCGAGAAAATGGCGCTCTTGAGTAATCCACAGTTGCTCCTTGGAGGGAGGGCCTTGTTTGAAGAGGAGGGTTTCGAGGGTCTGTCTCAGCTCATCGAGTCCTTCTCGAGTTGTGGCAGAGATAGGGACTTGGTGAGGAAATCTCGGCAGGGGACCTGGTGCTTTTTGGAGATCGACCTTATTCCAAAGGAGGATTGTTTTGTCGGGAGAAGCTCGATCAAGAAGCATGTGGTCGTCCAAAGAAAGGGGCCTTGTTGTGTCGAGAAGAAGAAAGATGAGATCTGCCTCTTCAAAGGTTGTCAAAGAGCGCTCGATACCGATCGCTTCGATAGTATCGTCGGTAGTTCGAATCCCTGCTGTGTCGATCAGACGAAAGGGGATGTCAGCTAAAATCAAAGGCTCTTCTAGGAAGTCTCTCGTTGTTCCAGGAATCGGTGTGACAATAGCCCTTTCTTTCCCAAGGAGTGTATTCATCAGAGACGATTTGCCGACATTGGGAGTTCCGATCAAAGCCATTTTGAGCCCTGCGTGGAGAGGACGACCTTCGTGGAAGGTCTCTTTCAACTTGCGCATCGCCTGCAGAGTCGTATGAAGTTGAGTCTGAAGCACCGCTTTGGTGGTCAATTCGAGCCCTTCTTCTGGAAAGTCTACGTGAGCTTCAAAAATGGCAGCCAGATCGGTGAGCTTTTCTTGAAAGGTACGAATCGTCTTGGACAGGTGACCGCTTAACTGCTGCTCTGCCATCCGGCATGCCTGAGCACTTTGCGATACAATCATCTGTTGGACTGCTTCTGCCTGAGCTAGATCAATTTTTCCATTGATAAAGGCACGAAAAGAAAACTCGCCAGGGGTGGCAGGCACCGCCCCTTCTTCAAATAGGCGTTGCAACACTCGTGTCGCGATGAGATCGCTGCCGTGACAACAAATTTCCACACTGTCTTCCCCCGTGTAGGACTTGGGGCCCTTCATGACGATCAGAAGGACTGCATCGATGGATTCATTCGAAGAACTCAAAATATGCCCATAGTGGGCTGTATGAGAAGGGTAGCTTGTGACAGGGCCTGAAAAGAGACGCTCTGCAATGGGGAAGGCGTCGGGTCCCGACATACGGACCATGGCAATCGCACCGATCCCCGGCGGCGTGGCAATAGCGGCAATGGTTGTATGTGAGCTCGGCTTGGTCATAAAAGTAGCGGGCTCAAGTGTACTATGACTAGCTGATCTTTTGTAGAGCTAAAGAGATAAGTTGACTCAAGTCAGATGGGTGGGTCTCAAGGTGTGCTGCTTCCACCGCTTTTTGCGCTTTGGGCTGAGGGTAGCCAAGATGTAAAAGAGCTGAGATAGCGTCGGCCATGAGGGGGGCTAGGGAGGGGGGATAGGTATCGCTACCCAAAGGGAGAGTAGAGAGGTGTCCTTTAAGTTCCACGATCAATCGCTCTGCTGTTTTTTTTCCGATACCTGGGACCTTGTTGAGGCGGGCAATATCTTGATTTTGAATCGCTTTTCGGAAGGAAGCTGGATCGAGGTGGCTCAGTAAATTCAAAGCACTCTTGGGACCGATGCCGGAAAGACCGATGAGAATCTCAAAAAGATCTCGTTCTTCTCTCTTGAGAAAAGCGTAGAGGGTTTGGGCGTCTTCGCGGACGACGTGAGATAAGAAAAGGTGAATGGGTGTATTTTCTGGAGGCAATAAAGGGAAGGTGCTTAGAGGAATGTAGAGCTTGTAGCCTAAGCCGGCGGCTTCCACAACGATCTTCGAGGTCGTTTTTTCACGGAGCAAGCCCTGGATAAATGCGAACATAAAAGGTCCTTAATGGGTTGAGAGTGGAGACAGCAAAATGCGAGGGCCAAAGCATCGGCGGCATCTTCGGGCTCTGGCAAGACAGGCAGGTGGAGTAGGAGCTGGATTGTCTTTTGCACCTGCTCTTTACTGGCTTTGCCATAGCCTACCACAGCTCGCTTAGCTTCCATCGGCGTGTACTCGTAGAGTTCTATATC
>JAGVDZ010000147.1 GCA_020058465.1 Parachlamydiales bacterium
GAATCGATTAAGACAGCTTCTTGGCGTGACATTAGGCCTTAATTTCAAAACCTAATGTCACGCCAAGAAGCTGTCTTAATCGATTCCATCCACGGATATTCATCGTGTGAGGATAACCAACAAACCGAGCTTGAATGAGAGGACGCCGAATGGGCCAGTCAACAATCCATCCTAAGGAAGCAATGGGGGACAATGAGATGGTCTCATCCCAATTAGTGTCTGTCACTTTGATCCCAAGACCAAGTTCAGATCGTCCACCAATACTCGTCATCGTATCCACATCGAGATTCAAAGCCGAAGCCCCATTTTCTTGGTAGCCATTAACCCTTCGATAAAGACCATCAAAGATCAAGTATGGGAATAGTTGAAATTGCGAAGAACCCCAAACATAAGCCATATCGAGCCGACCAAAAGCGTCTAAGGCGTGGGTCGAACCTTCTGCCTGTCGATCCAAGACAGAAAAACGAAGCGCACGGTTGAACGAAAGCCAATCGACGCCGATGATCGATGCAAGCCCTAAACGGAACCGATCCCACCGAAAGCTTGCATACAAGGCCCCGTAAACAGCATCTTCTTCCAAGTCACCTCGTTGATTAGTCCAGTTGATGTCGGACCGACTCCAGACACAGCCAACACCTACATGCCCTTGACGATTCCAAACATAATCAGCCCCAACAGCCAACCCTGCAGTATCGCTGCGAAACCCAATTTGTTCCTGTTCTGGTCGACTACGATGCCAAAGGAGAAACGGCTTAGCCCAAATATCCCAATCAGTATGACAAAGGGCATCTAAGTCATTCGGCTGACGATACAAAGATAAGAGTTGTGAGCTCAAAAATGCACTTTGCTCCAACAAAGCACTCATCATGGCTGGATGCATCTGATCGAGAGCGTCATTAATTACACTAAATGATTTGCCAGCTAGATCATTAATGATTCGAACAAAGTCAGCATTTTGAGATAAAACTCCACTTCTTCCCATATCGTTGAATGTTGCCCCAACCTGTTGCGTATTGAAATTTACAAAAGGAAATTCGAAAAAAGGGGCAATCACGTTTGAGGTTAAAGTGACGCTGTTAGCGCCGACAGTTTTTATGATAGAAAAGTTGGAGCTGTTGACTGAAAATGTTGCAAAATCAGCACTCACCCCTCCATTGGCTTCTATAATTGTATAAATCTGAGTCAAAGGATAAAACCCAGGCAAAGGAACAATCTGCAGCGCTCCATTCAAAGCAGCCGTGCCTGTTACAATGACCTGATCTGAAGATAAAGGAGCAATCTCTATGTAACTAGTTGCATTGGCATCCAGTGAAAGATTCCCAAGCACTGTCAGTGTCCCTATAGAACTACCCGGACTCAGGGTGCCTCCGTTGATCGTCAAAGGGCCTACAGTTCCATTACCTCCAAGTAAGGCACCCGTAGTGACAGTCACGGCAGAAAGACCAATTGTGCCATCAACGATCCAACTACCTGCTGAGACTGTGGTACTCCCGGTCAGATTGTTACTGTTGCCTGTCAACGTCACGGCCCCAGATCCTACTTTAGTCACCGTACCTGTCCCGCTCAACGATGAGGTATAGGACCCATCCGAATCTTGATCAAACACAACCGCCCCACTGTTGGCAATCGCACTCGAAAATGCCGAAGTCGATCCTCTGACTGTGCCCGCGGTGACTGTGAGCCCCCCTGAAAATGAATTACTACCATTGAGGGTCAAAGTGCCGCTTCCAGTTTTTTCTAACGAGCCTGTCCCTTGAACTACTCCATTGACAACTAAGGTATTGGCATCTGTTGCGATGATGGCCGCTGCCGTCAGATGTAGAGATCTTGCACTAGATAGTGTCTGTGAAATGGAAAGGGTCGCTCCTCCTAAAGTCACACCTCCCGAGGTGGCCCCAAGATTCGAGTCAGAACTGATCGAAAGTGTGCTACCATTGACAGTCACACCTCCAGCAAAGGTATTGTTCCCAGACAAGGTCAAGGTACCTGCACTGATCTTAGTCAGTGACCCAGCTCCGCTGATCACACCGGACACCGTTACATTATTACCTTGGGTATCCGTCGTCGTCCCGCCTGAAAGAGTGATTGCACGAGCTGATGGGATTTCAAATCCACTGGAAAAAAGAAGAGTCCCTCCTTGCAGTGTAATGCCCGACGACGAAGCCCCGAACTGCCCATTATTCGACACACTTAGCGTCCCATCACTGAGAATAGTCCCTCCCGAATAACTATTGCTCGTATCAGACAACACCAAAACACCTGTTCCAGCCTTGGTCAAAGAGCGAGAGCCTGATTCAGCAATAGCACCCGACAAAGTGAGAGTCCCTGAAGAGTTTTGAGTGATTGTGAAGGGCTCATTGAGGACAAGTCCTGCCGAAATTGTATGGGTCCCCGTCGTAGAGGTCAACGTTGCACTCCCCGATGTCACATCCAAAGTGATGGTTTGAGCTGCCGCCGGATTAATGACGTAGGCATTTGTTGAATCAAAGGATAAAGACCCCACCGTTCGACTCGCAGTGAGTGAAATCGTAAAGCTTGTCGAACCCACCGTTGGGAATACGGCACTCGCATCGATAGCATTCGGTTCCCCACCTGTCCAGTTGCCTGCAGTAGACCAAAGGTTATCGCCTGCAGCACCCGTCCAAGTCCCGGCTGATAAAGAAAGGGTCCAAATAGAACTAATACCAAATATCAAAAATAACGTGCAGTTTGGCCAGCGCGAAAGCTGCCGACAAATCGGCGCTTTGGCTCTGTCAAACTGCACGTTATTTTTGATATTTGGTATAATCCAGTACCAGTAACCTCTACACCACATCGCCTCTCACAAGCCCTCGAAGACAAACCCTCGTCGCCAAGCTACCTTTTTTCCTAACCACTGTCAATTGAGAATGTGTCACTCACACTGGGCGAGTGTGAAAGTTCTCGGGGCTGGATGATCGAAATGGGGGTATATATACACAAATGAACTCAAAAGTTGGGACCCGCCTGTGTGCGGTATAAATAGAGATCTCGTACTTAGGTTTGCAAAGTGGCTTTGATGTGGTCACACTTGGCGTGTCCACACGTGCAGCCCAGAGGCACTCCTAAAAATACTGTGTATTGTTCTTCGGGGTGTAAGGGATGGGTAACTACGTAAAGTTGGCTGCCAACCTCTTTCACCTCCCAGTCTCGGAATTTGAGATCGTATTCAGAAACGGCCTCTTCATTAGAAGCAGGGCCGGAGGGTTGGATGGAGCGAGCAATTTGGCATGCTACACAACTACACCCCTCTTCAGGTCGATCAGGCAAATGAACCCCAAATAAAGACCCCACTTCGGCAAATTTTTTTAACAGTTCTTCTGGGAGATTGGGAGCCTGTTCTTGGGATGTATGTTCAAAAGTGACATTGAGCAGGTTTTTCCCTTCTTTGGGGGGTGGGAACAAGGACTCCAGTAGGGACTGGGTAGTTAAGGCAGGTGAGAAAAAAGCTTTGTGTAAGGTAAAGAGTTGGTGGACGAGTTTTTTAGGTAAATTGGGGATCTCAACCAGACGCCCATCTTGCAGGAGGACTTGTAGGAGGAGAGAGTCTTCTGTAGATCCAGGTTGGCTCGATAAGGCTCGAACCTCTTTCCACGATACTGAGATGTAGGGGGGGATAGAGAAAATAGATAGATCACTCTCCATGGGAAAAGACTCCTTCTTACGGACTATACTGCGGGCGGGGCCTGAAAATTAGAATGCGGTATAACTTCCAATATGATCCCGATTGTACCTCCAAGGCATCGTTTTGTCAATATTTTTAGCAAACTATTAATAAATCTGCTAATATAATATCGTAAACTAATTGTAGTTAACAAGTTGGATGTTTATTATTGCGTTCAGATAAAGAAATGAATATATAGAAAATCAAGAGGTGATCGAATCTCTCATCAATGGATGGCCGCTTGTGCATGGCTACATCTGGTCAGATCAGTTTTCACACAGCTCCAATGCGAAGTTATTTATGTGGTTGGAGATGATATCGAATCGGATACCCTGTCGATGGACACAAGATGCTTTCATTGAGGCAATCTAATGTTCATCTTCTTACAAGTTTTATAATTATTGGAGATGGTATGGAAGAAGCCCAATCGGCTTGCGTAGATAATTCAACGACTCAGATTCAGGAGATAGTTGTGGCTAGAAAGACATTTGTGATCGATACCAATGTACTTGTATATGATCCTTCGGCAATGAAGCGTTTTTGCGATAATGACTTGGTCGTTCCTCTTTTAGTTTTGGAAGAGCTAGATGGGTTGAAGCGACAGGTTGACGAAGTGGGGCGCAATGCTCGAGAAGTGATGCGCTACATTGACTCTCTTTCTTCCATTTCACATCAAAATCTTCGAGAAGGTGTCCGTCTAGCGGAGGGTCCTTTCTTTCGTCTTCATATTGAACGTCAAGAGACTCCTCCTCCGGGGTTCCCCCTCCCCTTAGATCGTAATAGCAATCGTTTCTTAAGTGTTGCCTATGAGCTGAAGGACAAGGGAGAAGAAGTGGTCGTTGTATCGAAAGATTTTGTGACACGCGTTAAAGCAGAAGCTATGGGGATTGAAGCTCAAGATTATGAAGCTTTGAAAAGCTCTTATGAAGAGGTGTACCGAGGTATTCGCTACGTGGAGGCAAATAAGCAGAAAATCGATCTTTTTTTTAAAGATGGTTCTGTTCCTGAAGGATTGGTGGGACATCTCGACCCAAATGAATATGTTTTTTTATCAGCCCATGACGAGGCAAATAGTTCTGTTCTTTGTCGATACAATGGACGTCAACGTAAATTGGAATCTTTGGTGTATGTTAAAAAAGATGTTTGGGGCATCCAGCCTTTGAATCTTGAGCAGCGATGTGCGATGGACCTTCTTTTGAGAGAGGATATTCCTCTTGTGACATTAATGGGACAAGCGGGAACTGGGAAAACTCTCCTTGCTTTGGCTTGCGGTATGAAAAAGGTTTTTGATGATCAGGTGTATTCGAGAATTTTGATTTCCAGACCGATTGTTCCTTTAGGCAAGGATATTGGATACTTGCCTGGAAGTAAGGAAGAAAAGCTCTATCATTGGATGCAACCCATCTACGATAACTTGGAGTTTTTATGTACAGCGACAAGCGGTGAAGGGAATGGAAATGCTGCCTTAGAATTTATTATGCAGAGTAAAAAAATCGAGATGGAGGCAGTCACGTATATTCGAGGTCGCTCTTTACCGAAGATGTACATGATTATCGACGAGGCACAGAATTTGACACCCCACGAGGTGAAGACAATCATTTCGAGGGCAGGCAAAGGGACCAAGGTTGTTTTGACGGGAGATCCAAGTCAAATTGACAATCCCTACTTAGACCGAGAGTCTAACGGGTTGGCCTATGCCGTGAGTCGCTTGAAGAGTCACGCGATTTCCGGCCATATGTTTTTGGATAAGACCGAAAGGTCCGAGCTCGCCTCCGTGGCGGTCGAGCTGATGTAGCTTGCAGTTCTTGAAGTAAAGGGATCGATTGCTTTGTATAAGAAGCAATTTTGGTTAAGTATTGACGATCTCTTGGGGAGACAAGAGAAATAGCTGTACCTAGATTCCCAGCCCGGCCCGTTCGACCTATTCTATGGACATAGCTTTCGGCATCCATAGGGAGGTCAAAGTTAATGACATGTGAGATGGTTCGGATGTCGATCCCTCGAGCTGCGACGTCTGTGGCTACGATCAGCTGCAGCGTTTGATCACGCATGGCTAAGATTGTTTTATCACGCAGCCTTTGGCGCATATCACCGTGGAGAGCTCGGACACGGAACCCCTCGTCTAAGAGTTTTTTAGACAGAAGTTCACAAGAGTGTTTGGTGGCTGTGAAGATGATGGCTTGTTGGAGCTTGGGCTCTTTGAGAATCTCTAAGAGCAACTGCTCTTTGGCCACGATGTCCTTGGCTGCATGGAAATGTTCTTCGATATGCAGCTTTTGTTGGGTATCACAAGCTTGGATAGAGATTGTGATCGGATTGGTCAGCAATTCTGCGGCTAGTTTTTGGATGGAGGGGGGGAGAGTAGCTGAAAAAAGAAGTGTTTGTCTTGTTTGAGGTAGCATGGAGGCGATGTCGTGCACAGGGTCTGAGAACCCCATATCGAGCATTCTGTCGGCTTCATCGAGGATGAAGATATCGACAGAGCCAAGGTCGATCCTGCCCCTTTCGATTTGATCAATCAAACGTCCTGGAGTCGCAACGAGCAAGTCGTAGGGTTTAGATAAAGTTCTGTCCTGGACGGGGTAGGGGACCCCTCCAAAAAGAGCGATCGCTTTGAATTTTGAAAGGTGGGCTCC
>JAGVDZ010000075.1 GCA_020058465.1 Parachlamydiales bacterium
GACTTTTAAAAAAACTTCAGGGAAAAAGTAACTGAAGTATTGCCGTCTGGCATATCACTGCAAGACGTAGACGTTTGGTTTCAGGATGAGGCTAGGGTAGGTCAAAGAGGGACGGTTACTAGACTATGGGCAGAAAAGGGGACGCGTCCTCGCGTGATACGCCAGCAGCAGTTCGAATATGCTTATATATTTGGGGCTGTATGTCCACGACAAGATCAGGCTGTTGGCTTAGTGTTGCCAACGGTCAATATTGACGGAATGAAATTGCATCTCGAACAAATCGCGGCCTCAGTCCCGGAAGGAAGACATGCGGTACTAGTGCTCGATCGGGCGGGATGGCACACATCAAAGAAGGTTGGAGTTTATAAAAACATAAGCATTTTGCCGTTACCTCCAGCATCACCAGAATTAAACCCTACAGAGCAGGTATGGAGACAATTACGGGAAGACGAACTTGCGAATCGATGTTTCAAGGACTACGAGGATATTGTTGTGAGTAGCTGCAACGCTTGGAATAATTTTACTGGGCGACCCGGATCCGTGAAAAAGTTATGTTCTCAGGAGTGGGCTAATTTGTAGTCTTATCATTGCAGATTGGTATCACATGTGTCAAAGTCGTCACAGCCAAAAACTTGGACGATCCAAGAAACAAAAAAGGGTCGGCAAAGAGGTTTGCTGGTCTTTTGTGGCTGAGTGCGTAAAAACTGCGTACGGAAGGGCGTTACGGCCATTTGTGCGTAACGCTTTGTTGTCATAACTGTTTAATTATGAGAATGCTCGGAGCGGGACTCGAACCCGCACCCCCTTGCGGGGAGGGGATTTTAAGTCCCCAGTGTCTACCGTTCCACCATCCAAGCAAAGGACCGGGCTACTTTACCCTCTCGACCCTTTCTAAAGCAATTCCAAGATCACTGCTCTTCATCAAAGTCCTCTTCATTGGCAGAAGAAGAGGAGGTCGATGCCTCATAAAGAGGTGCAATCGCTTCTTCCTGATCTTGAGAAGATGTCGGTTTCGGTTCATAACGACTGAGTTTATCTCGAATCAAAGTCGATGGCGGTGGAAACAATTTCGAAATAACGGAAGGAGCTTTTGACTCTATCGCATCTGTCATTGTATTTTCGTCCAGTTCTTCATCAATGGGCGACTCTTTAGATAGAGTAGTTTCCTCTTGGGGAGCCGACTCATTCAATTCTTGCCTATCTCTCCCCCGCCTATTCCTGCGCCGCCTATCTCCCTTCTTTGCCTCCGAAGATTGTGGTTGCGCTTCTATTTGTGACGTCCCATTGAAAGATTTAGAAGCATCTTTGCCTCCTGCTATCTTAATAGGCCTTTCCATCGAAGCATTCTTCAAAACCGTCCTCGTCTCTTTGAGTTCCAGAACTTCATAATCACTCACTGGAACCAAAAAAGGTCTGGGCCTTTCCAAAGACCGGTAAAAAAAAGATTGACCAAAAGAGACAACCTCTACCGCATCAACAAAATAATCTTCCTGTTGCGTCCCTCCTTTGCTAGAACGAATCACAAGCTTACACCCCTCTCGAGGTGTGATCACCGTTTCTATAATGGGTTCTCTCGTAAAATACACAAAAATACCATCAGTTTAAAGATTTACAAAACAAGTTCACCCTCTGAGCTAATACGTATACCCAAAATACCTTGAAGAGGCGGGAAGTTGGCAATAAGACCTCTGCCCAGAACAAATGACTTTGACCTCCACAAGGAGGTCCAACTAAGGTGAGGAATTAAACAAAACAATCTAGGAATCAAAATAATCCAATCTTTGCAACGTATCTCGAAGTCCCACTGTTTCATCATCCCTTACGCATATCAACGTTCCGTCCCTTCCTTCGAAGCCATGAACTTAAGTAGGTCAACAACGCGATGAGCATAACCCCACTCATTGTCATACCAAGCAATTAACTTATAAAAATAGGGGTTCAACTCGATCCCCGCCTGGACGTCCAAGATCGAGGAATAAGATGAACCGATAAAGTCAGAAGAGACAAGGGGGGCATTAACTACGTGCATAATCCCTCTCAGTTCCTGTGATGAAGCTTCTTGTACGGCAGCCACGACATCTGGGTAGGAGGTTTTTTTCGTCAAACGTACTGTCAAATCAACTACAGAGACATCCAAAACAGGAACCCGAAAAGCCATCCCTGTAATCTTCCCTCGTAACTTAGGTAAACATAATGTCACAGCCTCAGCAGCTCCTGTAGCTGCTGGAATAATATTGCAAGTAGCAGCCCTCCCTCCCCTCCAATCTTTATGCGACGAACCATCCACAACAGGCTGACTTGCCGTCAGCGCATGGATGGTGGTCATCAATCCCTCTTCAATACCAAAACGACGATCTAACACCGAGCAAAGAGGAGCTAGGCAATTGGTAGTACAAGAAGCGTTGGACACGACCCTATCTTGGGCAGGGTTATACTGGACGTGGTTCACCCCCATAACGTACGTCGGGACACCTTCTCCTCCTGCTGGAGCTGTAATGACCACTCGTCGAGCCCCCGCTCGAATATGAGCCCGCGCTTTATCCATCGTAGTAAAGTGACCTGAAGACTCCACTACATAATCGATCCCCAAATCTTTCCAAGGAAGGTGATCAGGCTCCTTAACATTGAGTACCCTAACCAACTGAGAGTCGACTTTCAATACACCTTCTCTAGAAGACACTTCGTTCCGACACTTGCGATGGACCGTGTCATAGGAAAAAAGATAAGCGAGATGATCTGCCGCCAAAAGATCATTCGTTGCCACCCACTCTAAGGAAGAGTCTTCCGAAGAGAGGATCCTCGCAACAAGTCTGCCTATCCGTCCAAAGCCATTGATGGCTATCCGCCTTTTCACTTTGAGATCCCTACCCAACTTGCCTCAGTTTATCCAACGTCCCCATTTGTCTCGAATGGATCCAAACAAAACACCACAGAAGCAAGTGTACAAAAAAAAGCTCCTCATACTCACAAAGGGGAGGGGAGGGGTGAGCAGAGGAGCACAACTCGAAACTTAAAGGTACTCAATGTAGCACATGGTGGCATTATCACCTACACGATTTTTTTCCATGCGGATAATTCTCGTGTAGCCGCCTTGACGCTCTTTGAATTTTTCCTTAAGAGGACCGAACAACTTCTGAATCACTCGACGATCCCTATTGTAAGACGCCAAGTCTCCCTTCTTAACAGCTCTCGCCTCCTTCGGCGTAAGCTTATTGTAAGTAATCCGAAGACGTGATGTTGCCCTTCTTGTAGCAGCAAGATCCCCTTGTTTAGCCAAGGTGACCATACGGTCAGCATGCCGTCTTAACTCTTTTGCCTTAACAACAGTCGTTGCAATACGACCC
>JAGVDZ010000124.1 GCA_020058465.1 Parachlamydiales bacterium
AAGTTTAGCTGCTTCAGAAAGATGAATTCCAAGCTACCTCCTTGTCAAATTCCCAACTTTTGAATTCATTTGTGTATATCACACTAAGATTGCCAAGACACCAAACTTTTACCTATGTTGAGGTTCGAATCCAGTTTGCCAAAGAAATCCAGGTATCTAGAGACAAATTTTCGGGTCGAGCTGTGATCGAGGCATTGACAGCTAAAAGTCCCTCTTCAATAAACAAAGAAGTGTACATAGGTCGAAGAGAGGAGCGAAGCATTTTTCTTCGTTGCTGAAAACTTTTACGGATGAGCTGAAATAAAAAGGGGGGATCATCGAAGGGTAATTTGAGCCTTGGTCTTAGATGCAGCACTTGGGAAGCTACTTTGGGTTCTGGGTAGAAGGCTTTCGGAGGCACTTTGAATGAGTCAATCACATCAGCGTAAAACTCTCGAAACAAGGTAAGAGAGCTGTAATCAGGTGTCGAAGGGGTGGCAGTGAGACGTTGACCCACTTCATATTGGACCATTAGAGTGCAAGAAGTAGGGGGAGATGGCATGGTGAGGCAGATCTCGAGAAGAGGGGCTGTGATGTGGTAAGGGAGATTGCCAATGATCTTAAATGGTCTTGAGAAGGCTTCGAAAGAAACGTGGAGTGCATCGGCTTCCATGACCTCTAGTCTTTGATCGGTTGTTTGACATCGATACAGAAGAGGGACTAGCTTCGGATCTTTTTCGATGGCTATAACACGTCGAACTAAGCTGAGCAGAGGCAAGGTCAAGGCCCCGGTTCCAGCTCCTATTTCGACCACAAGATCTTCTTTTGATACATGAGCCAAGGTCAAGATCTGATGGACGACCTGGTCGTCGATCAAAAAATTTTGAGAAAGACGGCGATTGGGTATGTGACCAATCTCCTTTAGGAGCGCTTTCATACAGCTTATCGACTTCTCCTCAGACAAAGCAAACTTTGAAAGAGGTCTAACGAATTGTGTCGTAAAGGGAAAGTCCTCGTACAACCTCTTCTGGATCGAGCGTATATTTTTCACGCAGCGATGTAAAATAAATGTTTGCAAGGCGAGCCACCTCTTTTTGAACAAGAGCCTCTTTGAGTGATGTCGCCGTTTCCTCGAAAGAAGGGGATGGATGTTCTTGCTTTTGAATTAAATACAATAGCTTGGTTCGGGGTGGGGAAGCCGTTTTGTCTTTTCGAGCATCGGTATGGAAGAGGGGACTATATTCACCCGGGTCGAGAGCTAAGAGAAGTCCATGGAGATTAGAAGATAAATCCAAAGAACGTGTTTCGTAGGGCTTCGAAATATGGGCCTTCAGTGCTAGTTCATCTCCCCACTTGGCTAACATCTTTTCTGGACACATGACTCTGGATTGTGCTTTATCTAAGAAGGCATGTGCATGTTTTTCAGCGTCATCACCTTCGAAGGAAATGACCTGATAGGTTAGGAGAGTGTAAGCTGGGTGTTCTTTCAAAAAAGATCGGTAGGCTGATCGGATTTCTTTAGGTGTGACCTCTGAGATGGCTTTGGATTGGACAAACCACCAGAACATCCGTTGGCCTAGGAGAGAGTCTTCAGTCCAGCGGGTGGCGTCTTCGTAGCGCATATCAAGCTTATCGAGAGTTTGAGGTACATTGGGGCCAAAACGACGTTGAAGCTCTTCATTGACCTCTCCTGAAGAGACAGAAATGCCCCGATCCTTTGCATCCGCAAGCATCAGTTTTTGATCGAGCATTTCCTTTAAAACGGGGCGCCATTGAGTGATATAAAACTCCCTTCTTGCCTCATCGTTATCGATCAAATGAGGAAAGTTTTCTGCGAAGAAAAAACTCATTTTCTTTTCGAGATCGAGTTGAGACAGAGTTTGCCCTTGGATACGGCAGAGAATTTGATTGGAGCTGCCAGAGGGCTCAGCTGCGCTCAGCGGGAGCTGTCTAAGGCAGGCCAAAGCAAAACAAAAAGAGGCGATTTGGATTATGGCAAACTTAGGGCATAAGCGCATTTCGACTCCTTTTGCGGGAGATCATACCAAACATCACAAATAATACAAAACCTGATACGAAAATGAATTCAAAATTTGTGTATAGCCTGAAATTCGACGGTGCAAGTTGCCCAGCGATTTCCTATTGACATGGACTGTCTTTATTGTGGGCTCGACAAAGAGAGGCTACGAAAAACGCATCGGGACCTTGGGACTGTAGAGGAAAGTAACGGTCAGGTTCTCGTCTTTGAAGGGGATGGTGACGAAGGATTTGATCGATTTGCCGTTCGTTTTCTTGAGGAAACAGGCTACATGTGGCATAGACTAAAGTCCCTTGAGGGTGAAGGTAGGAGATGGCCTTGTCAACGATGGCCATTTGTAGTTGCAACAGTCGTTCAAAAGCTAGAGGCTCCAGTTTCTTCATCTGATCAGGATGTCGTCTCAAAGTCCCAGAGCCACTGCACGGTGCATCGACTAGGACCCAGTGACAGTGCCCTCGAAGAGGGTGGAGTCGATCTAGTTCGGACGATGTAATAAACTGCACATTGTCGACACCGGCTCTCCTAAACCGTTGTTTTGCCTGACGCAAGGCGGAAAGGCGAACATCGTGGAGGAAAAGCTGTCCTCTTTTGTCCATTTGTGGAGCGATTGCGAGTGCTTTCCCACCAGATCCGCTGCAGAAATCGAGTACCTTTTCCGAAGGGCGGGCTTTGACTAAGCTTGCCACCTGTTGGCTGGCTAGGTCTTGGACCTCAAACCATCCTTCCCGAAAAACTGGATGAGAAAAGAGGGGGGATCTTTTTTTTAGCTTCAAAGCTACAGGATTTTCAGGAACTTCTTCAACGGGAAATTTGTCAGACTGAAGCCTTTCAAACAACGCTGTTCGAGTTGTTTTTAAAAGATTTGTACGTAGGTACACAGGGGCTTCCTCCTTGAGGATTTTGCACAAACGTTCCCCCTCTTCGACCCCATACGACTGGATGATCAGGTCATAAAAAAAAGGGGTGACTCCAAGCGCAGCCCATCTGGGGAGAGACTTGGAGATCTCATCTGTTGACCCCTTCCAGTCTAGGTAGGTATTTAGTTTTTCTTGAGCTGTCGAGTAAGAATCGAGTTGGGAAAGGAGCGGATGCCATCTTTCGATGTCGAACAGCGTTTGTCCAATCACACGACGATCTTGGGCTCCTAAATATTTATGTTGTCGAAAATAGTGGGATACTAACAAGTCCAGGGGCTTTTGTTCATCCATAGCGACGAGATGTAAAAGCTGGTGAATGTGGTGCTTTCGGAACTGGGATAAATTCATAACTTAAAGACAAGTAGTGACCCATAATAACGCACATGGAGGTATATACACAAATGAACTCAAAAGTTGGTTTTCGACAGTGTCGGCGACGCTTGGAGTTCACCTTTCTTGGTATCGCTAAACTTTTTAAGTTTAGCTACTTCAGAAAGATGAATTCCA
>JAGVDZ010000197.1 GCA_020058465.1 Parachlamydiales bacterium
AAATCTGTTGCAGGAGGATTGTTTTGCCCGTCTTAGGGGGGGCAACGATCAGCCCTCTTTGCCCTTTGCCGATAGGGGCAGCCAAGTCAAGCACCCGGGTGGATAGACGATCTCTTGTCGTTTCCATGACCAGCCGCTCTTCAGGGTAGAGGGGGGTGAGGTTTTCAAAGAGAATCCGGTTTTTGGTCTCTTCAAAAGTTTTGCCATTGATCCTCTCGACTTTGAGGAGAGCAAAATATTTCTCTTTTTCCTTAGGGGCGCGGAGAGAGCCGAAAAGGGTGTCTCCCGTTCGAAGATCGAAGCGTCGAATTTGAGCCGGAGAAACATAGATATCCTCGGGCGAAGAGAGGTAGTGGTAGGTGGGGGAGCGTAAAAATCCAAAGCCATCTGGCAAGATCTCCAATACCCCCTCGCCATAGAGCACTTCATTGGGTCTCTCAGAGATTGTCTTTACAATTTCGAAGACGACGCCCGACTTGGGCAAGGAAGCTGTGTGCTTCAAGCCGATGCTTCGAGCATAGGCCTGGAGCTCTTCAATGTTCATCCTTTGGAGGTCGGCGATCTTGGTCACCTCGTGGTAGTTGTCGGAGGAAAGGGTGGGGTGTTGGGGTTGCTCGTTCATAGTTTAATGGGTTGTAAGTTGATGGTAGAGATTGTGTACTGTCCTTCGTAAGCTTGCTAAATCAGATTGATTCTGGAGGATCAAATCAGCCTGCCCCTTTTTAAAGGCAGTAGGGTAGAAGCGCTGATTCCTTTGTTCATATTGCTCAGAAGATCCGCCACGAGAGGAAAAGCGCCGCATACAGAGATCTTGGCTTGCTTCAACCCAGATAATTTGATCGTAAAAACCTTGTTTGTTCAGCTCGAAAAGAAGAGGGAACTCGACGACAAAGAGCAGATACTTTTGGCTCTTTAGAACTCCAGCGTAAATCTCTTCGAGAAGGTGGAACGCCTTGGGATGAACCAACTGTTCCAGCTGCTCGAGAAGAGAAGGGGCGCCGAAGACTTTATCAGCAATCTTCCTCCGATCGGCTTTCTGATTAGAAATAACAGACTCTCCCAACAGGGAGGTGAGCTGTCTTTGGAGAGGGAGATCCGTATCAAGAATCTGATGGACAAGATCATCCATCTTGACGACAAACGCACCACATTCCCCGAGAAGATCACACACAAGGCTCTTCCCGCTAGCGACACTCCCCGTGACAGCAACTTTCTTCAAGGCTAACATTCCGCCCAATTTTTTCCAACGGCAATATTCACGACTAAAGGAACATCGAGCTCGATGGCATGTTCCATATGGTATTGCACTTTTTGAGCGAGATCTAAAGCCTGGTCGTGTCGCACTTCAAAAAGTAATTCGTCATGAATTTGCAATAGCAAGTGAGCTGCAAGAGGATTCAGTTGCAGTTCCTGATCGATCAAGATCATCGCTTGTTTGATTAAATCAGCGACTGTCCCTTGAAGAGGAGTGTTGATAGCAAGCCGCTCTGCAGCGGCCCTAAGGGCATGGTTTGGACTGTGGATGTCGGCCAAAGGACGCCTTCGATGGAATAGAGTGACCACCTCCCCTTTGGAGCGAGCTTCTTCTTTACACGATTCCAAATAGGCGTGCACCCCAGGATAGGTTTCAAAATAATGTTTAATAAATTGTGATGCCTCTTTAGTGGACATATGGAGCTGTTTAGCAAGGCTGACCGCCCCTTGGCCGTAGAGGATGCCGAAGTTGACGGTTTTGGCCTTAGATCTCTGTGTTTGAGTTACTTGGTGAGTTTGAATTTGAAAGAGTCTTGCAGCTGTGTGGAGGTGGATATCGCCCCCTTCTAGAAAAGCCTGACAGAGGGTTGGGTCTTTGGCAAAGTGGGCTAGAAGGCGAAGTTCAATCTGAGAATAATCGGCGGAGAGGAACACGAAAGCAGGATCTTGGGGTCGGAAGGCTGAGCGGATTGCGTTGCCCTCTTTGGTCCTTACAGGGATATTTTGCAAGTTTGGATGTTGGCAAGACAGGCGTCCTGTCGAGGTCACCGACTGATTGAAGGTACAGTGGACTTTTTGGGTCGATAGACTGACAGTGTCGACAAGAGCTTCGAGGTAGGTGGTTCTCAGCTTTTCTAAGGTGCGGTATTGGAGGAGTAGATCGATGATGGGGTGAGCGTCTCGGATCGATTCTAAGACATCAGCCCCGGTGGCAAAGGCTGTTTTTGATTTAGGTTTTGGGATCTTGAGAACCTCAAAAAGGAGGTGGTGGAGCTGTTTGGGGGAGTTGAGATTGATCGGCTCTGGAGCGTATTGCAAGAGAGCTTGTGTCAGGGAAGAGAGGGTGGTTTCAAGATTTTTTTTATGATGTGCTAGCACTTCTATGTCCAGGTAGATGCCCTGTTCTTCCATCTTCCAGAGGATGGGTATGAGAGGCATTTCGATATCGTAAAACAGTTGTAAGAGATCGCTTGTCTGTAACAGAGGTTCGAACAGATTTTTTAGCTGTAGAGTGCAATCGACATCTTCGCAGGCATACTTAGAGACCTGTTCGATCGGGACATCAGCCATGGATCTTGTTTTTTTGCCTTGTCCAATCAAGGTTTCGATGGGAATTTTAGCGATCTTGAGGTGCTCTAAAGAGAGGATGTCAAGGTCGTGATGTCTCCTTTCTGGATAGAGAAGATGGGAGGCTAAGAGGGTGTCGAAATAGACGTTTGATAAAGTAAGTCCTTCTCGTTGCAGCAGATGAAGATCAAATTTGATATGATGTCCGACAAAACGGCCCTTTGTCGTTTGAAAAAAGGTGTTGAGTGCCGTTCGACAATCGGTCAGATCCAAAGGGCCATTGAAGGGGATATAGAAGGCCTCTTTAGGTTGTCGGCTGAGAGCTATACCGACGATGTGGGCATCCATGAATTGTAGACTTGTGCTTTCAATGTCGATGGCGATTTCCTCGGCCTCTTTGAAGAGAGTCAACACTCGATGGAGGTCAGTTGGAGAGGTGACGGTGTGGTAACGAAGGGTGGTATCAGAGCTCCGTTGCCATTGGGAAAGGAGCTCTTTTTGAAGAGTTTGGAAGTGCATGTCTTCGTAAAATTGTCCTAGAGTGGCTACATCTGGATCTTGGAGTTGGTAAAAAGAAGGTTCTTGGGGGATGGGGATCTGGGTATTTAAGGTGGCCAATGATCGGCTGAGGAGTGCGAGATCTCGATGTTCCTTCAACGTCTGTTGTTTTTTGGCTCCTTTGACTTTGTCTGGATGGTTGAGCAGGTTGTCGAGGGAGTGAAACTCTTGCAGGAGCAAAGCTGCTGTTTTAGACCCGAAACCTGGAAGACCTGGGATGTTGTCCGAGCTATCGCCCATCATGGCCAAAAGATCGAGCATTTGAGCAGGAGTCACACCAAATAGTTCTTGAACCTTGTCTTTGTCAATCAGCTGATGGTCTTTGGCAGGATTGAGGATGAATGTCGTGTCATCCACGAGTTGCATCAGATCTTTGTCGCTGGTGCAAAGATACGATGTGATGTTGTGTTGCTTGGCCCATTTGGCAATGCTGGCGATCGTGTCATCGGCTTCAATACCATCGATTTGTAGGATGGGGATTCCTTGGGCCTTGCAATAGGTTAACGTAAGATCAAACTGGGGGACGAGGTCATCAGGAGCTTGTTTGCGATGAGCTTTATATTCTTGGTAGATGGCTTGGCGGGAGCGTTTATTGTTGGGGCCATCAAAGACGGCGACTAAGTAGGAGGGCTTTTGTTCTTTGATGAGTTTTTGAATGGAGCGGATAAAGCCATAAAGCGCCTGGGTAGGGACCCCTTTTGGGTTGCTCATAGGAGCGATAGCGAAGTAGGCTCTAAAAAGGTAATTGACGGCATCGACAACGTAGAGCTTATTAACCCGAGTGGTCATAAGATGGCCATCTGCTGGCTGTGGATTTGTCTCACTAACGCATTTTATCACCTTTTGACCGCTCGGGTTCATATCCATCGCAAACTTGAGAGATGTCTCAGAAAGGTTGGTAGAGGTAGGAGAATTTTTCTCGGATTGGGGGTTGGCCAAGATCGATTGTATGCTCGATCCTTCCCCTCAACAGTCCCCAAGAAGATTTAAAGAGGGAAGCAAAGACACTATTTCTGTGAGCGAGCGCCACAACTTGGTAGATTGGTTTTCCTCCAATGGAGATTTCGACCAGTTTTTGGAGGGCTTCACTGCGGGAGGAGGGAGCCACATCGACATAGCCGTAGCGCTGAGCCCGGACACAGTCGAAGACCTGGGCTCCGTATTCATTGACGAGCTGATTCCGATCAAGGCGGGGGCGATGTTGAGTGACTATATCGACAAATTCTTCATAGAAGTAGTTCATGATCACCTGCAAGGAGGCGTCTTCACCCTCTTTCCAGGGGCGGGTAGGGCTCATAGCATCTTTATCGATGCCCTTCGTCAGAGTTTTAGAAAGGACACCCAATTTTGTCATCCCTTCGTAGATGTTGAAAAAAGGGCCCAAGATGACACCGACAGAACCGATGATGCTGCTCGGGCCTGCGAAAATTTGGTCGGCGGCAGAGGCGATGTACATGCCCCCCGATGCGCAAAGACCATCGATGTAGGCAAAGATGGGAACATTGTACTTCTTCTTGTAATCGAGAAGCATGTGGTAGATGTTGCTGGAGTCGATGACGGTGCCGCCGGGTGTCTGCATATGGAGTAAAATCCCCTTGACCCGATCTTTCTCCAAAAGGCCAAGCCTCGAATGGAGGAGAATTTCTTGGATGCTTTCTGTGTTCACCCCATTTGGGTCACCGATCACGCCATGAATAGGAATTTCAAGGATTACAGGGGCGCGAATCCCCTGGAAGGTCAATTCAAAGTTGGCATCAGGTAAGATTTCGATATCGGTTTTGATGGGTATATCAGGGGTCGACCCAAAAAAAGAGAAGATGGAGACTGCTAAAAATAGGCCCAAGAAGAGGGCAAAGGTGCCCAACAATAGACGGACAAAAGTACGGAGGGAAGATTTAAAAATGGATTCTTGGTCGGTCATCCTGGTTCCTAGGGAGTGAGTAGTAGAATTGGGCTGCCCCAAGTCGAGCAACCTTTAAGGTGAGGCTAGCAAAGTAAGATGTTTCTTGGCAATGACGAAGGGCTTATTTCCAGGGCACTGACCATTAAAAAATAAATTTTAAACTACTGTTGCTAGAGGATATCCTGTTTAGCTAATAACCCTCAGGAGGGATATAATGGCTATCAAGG
>JAGVDZ010000102.1 GCA_020058465.1 Parachlamydiales bacterium
ATCTCATAGCCCTGATCGTAAGTTTTTTGATTTCGTCTTTCACTTTGCTGAGCAAAGACAGACGCAGCTGCGAGAAGCGATACGGCAACCCACGGCGTTTTTTTTCTCAGTAGATTCATTGTTTGCTCTCCATTTTGGAAGATCGTTAGCCTGCGCTAAGATGTTTGTAGTTTGCGTAGCGAAAAAGGAACCCTTCGGGGCACCAACTCCCGTGATTACGTTTACAAGTGCGATGTTAATCACTACTTGAAAATTAAATCAAGTGGGTTCAGAACAGTCCTTTCGCACAGCGTGAAAGAAGAGGATCACATCTCCTCCTCTCCGCACACGATTTCGGCCACTGATGCTAGATGGTTCAGCTCTCCGCTGAGCTGTTCAAGGTAGAGTTCATCTTCTGGAGACGAAGATGATTGTGCATTTGGAGAGAGGGTGAAGTATGTAATGGAAGAGCAGAAGAAGGTAACTGAAGGGTTGTCAAACATGCAGACTCTTTCGTTAGGGAAGCTCAAATGGAGAGGGAGCAAGGCTGTTCGATGGGGGGCAGCTTGTTGTCGTATCCAAGGTGTAATACCATTCGTGAGAAATAAATTCATGTTTAACTGCGCCGGCTTAGCAACAAAATTTTGGTCTTCGCTCGCGCCCTGCCTATCGGCAATGGTCGATCGTTCCAGACACAAAAATTTATGCTGCCTTCTTGTTAAATTTATGAATTTATTTCTCGCGAATGGTATAAAGTGTAGAAATCTCATAATTCTTTTCAATAGTGGGAAGCAAAAAGAGAATCAATGTTTTCTTTTTTTATTCCCATCATCGCTGTAATATTCAGCAACTTGAGTTTTTTAAAATAGGGTTAATTCGACAGAAACCCTTGGTTTCGATTAGGGTTATGGATCTTTAAGTTCGGGGGTTCGTTGTGTCGTTACGAAGTTCCCTTGCGGTCTTGTTGGGGACAGTTTTTGTCGATAGCCTGTGTTGGTCTATCGTTTTTCCTTTGTTTGCCCCCTATTTCATGGACAACCATTATCCTTTGTTTGCGGCCGATGAGGCGATGAACGTTCGAGTGATGATGTTGGCCATCTTCTTAATGTTATTTTCTTGTGGACAGTTCATTGGAGCCCCAATTTTAGGTGACTTGGCCGATCGCTACGGACGAAGGAAAGCTCTTCTGTGGAGTGTATTTGGTATGTCTGTAGGTCTTGGATTGACAGCTTGGAGCATGATGATGTACGCCCTTTATTGGCTGTTTATTGGACGATGGATCACTGGTTTTTTTGCAGGCAACATTGCCATTTGCATGACGGCGGCCTCAGATTTAAGTCTCGATGAAGGTAGGCGCACTCACTACTTTGGTTACATCTCGTTGATTGTTGGAGTGGCTTTTTTTGTGGGGACATTCTTGGGGGGAAAATTGGCAAATTTGGAATCTAGGATGTTAAGTTTACCCCTTTGGCTTGCGGCTTTGTTGACATTGGGTAACTGGATTGGTGTGTTGGTTGCTTTTCGAGAAACAGCAAGCGTTGATCGGACAAAACCGCTTCATATAATGGAAGGGATATGTCGACTGAAGCAGGTGTTATTGGATAGACGGATGATTCGTCTTTACTCTGTCTATTTTGCTTTTGTGTTTGGTTGGACGATTCTCTTTCAATTTACCCCTGTATTTTTTGTGCAAGTATTTGGTTTTGGTCCGAGCGATATTAGCAATGTCGCTTTGTTTATGGGAGGATGTTGGATCTTCGGTTCTGGCTACTTACACAAAGTGTTGACAAGCTGGTGGGGACGTTTAAGGGTCTTGGAGGGATGTTTGTTGTTATTTTCTCTGTTTTCTCTCGGATTCGTCTGGGTAGAATTGTTTAATCCCTCTTTACTTCTCCTTGGTGGGTGCGTGATGACCGCTGGTATGAGTTGGCCTTTGTCCAACAGTTTCATTGCAAGTCTTGTCCCGGTGGGACTTCAGGGCAAAATTTTAGGCACCAACCAGTCGGTGCAATCATTGGCAATGCTTTTGGCCCCCCCCCTGGGTGGGATGCTCTACTCAATTTCTCTCCGGGCCGTTTTTTTGCTCTCATCATTAAGTTGTCTTGGAGCTGCTTTGATTTATTTTCTCATGGGTAAAACGGAAGAATAAATATTCTGTAGATATTGTATATACAAGTGAACTCAAAAGTTGGTTTTTGAGTTCGTTTGTGTATAGCATGGCCCTTCGGGCTCTCAAAAGGTTGATATGATTCGGTGGTTGGTTGCCTTAGGTCTTTGTTGTGCTCTTTCTTGGGGGATCTATCGGGGATCCTATGTTTGGATAGAAGAAGGTAGAGTTGTTTCATCTTATAGCTCTGTCTATGCTCCCCGGAAAGGGACTTTGATTTCCACAATCGGAGGGAAGGGGGCTCTATTTTCTCGAGGAGAGGTCCTTTGTCAAATCGAAGATCGAAGGGCTCAAGAAGAGCAAGTGGAGGTGGCTCGAGCAGGGCAGGAGTTGGACAGGGCTCTTTCTGAATATAACAGGTCATTGGAAAAGGCCATGGAGTCTTATATCTCTTGTGTTGAAAAAGAGGCCTTGGGATTGATCTCAGCTGAAGAGACCCTGGAAGCAGCGCAGAAGTTAGATCAGCACCAAAAGATTTTGGATCATCACGAAGTTCTTAAAAAAGAATACGATATATCTTATTTAACCACTTCCAAAGAGAGCTCTGAGATAGTAAAAGCCCCGTTTTCAGGTGTGATCTTGGAGTCCTTTGTTACAGAAGGGGCATGTTTGGACGAAACAACTCTCCTCTATCGTCTTGCGAGTGTGGAAAAGGTTTGGGTTGAAGGGGCCATCGAGCCTTCTTTGCTGCATCAGATTCCCACGGGTGCCAAAGTATGGCTTGCCCATGCCGGCTCTTCTTGTGCTCAATGGGAGGGTCTCGTTGAGAGGGTAGGCTCATTTGTCGATGATCGGGGCAAGGTTTTGGTTCACATTAGCGTTAAAGACCCTTCTTTCCCCAAAATTATCCACGCCCCCATTCGGATTCTGTATCGAAGATGACCCAAGATCAACTGAGGTGTCTTGAGCCTTTTTTTCAAACCCTTCCGTGGCACCGGATTCAAGAGGGGCAAAAGCATCTTTCAAAAAACTATCGAGACAAGAAAAGCTCTTCTTCGGTTTTTGCGACTGAAGAAGGTAGGCTCGCTTACCTTGCCACCCGCTGCCCTGCTACATTTGCGGCTGTTTGTAGAGTGTTAGAGGAGCTTCGAAGAAGACTCCCCACATTTTATCCTAGAACAGCGCTTGACATAGGTGCAGGCTTCGGAACTGCCAGTTGGGCTCTTTTGTCTACTTTTGCGACCCTCGAAAAGATCGAGCTGATCGAGAAAGAGATACAGGCTGTCTTGTGGGGGCAAAGAATCCCTTTTACTGGGATGGACAAGGCGATTTGGCGCATCGAAGACATCGATCGTATCAAGACTTTTCCTGCAGTGGATGTTCTGATAGCTTCATATACGTTAGGAGAATGGTCTCGCTCGACTCTCGAGGCAACCTTAGATCGGCTCATCCAATCGCCGATTGCAGTAGCCCTTTTTTTAGAACCTGGAACACCGGAAGGATTTACGACCCTACTTGAAGTCCGTACCCGCTATCTGAAGGGAGGTTGGTCTCTTGTAGCTCCCTGCCCTCACGCGATGACTTGCCCTTGGCAAGGGACCCAGGAATGGTGCCATTTCAGCGTACGTCTGCCACGCACTTCCCTCCATCGTTACGTGAAGGGAGCTGAAAGAGGGTTTGAGGATGAAAAATGGTTTTACCAAATTTTTGCCCGAGAGCCTTGGGCCTCTTTCGTTCCATTTGAAGGACGTTTAGTGCAGAGGGTTCGGCGCTACCCAGGAAGGGTGGCGCTTTCGATCTGTGATCGTCGAGGTTTTGTGTCATCACTGACCCTGTCCAAAAAAGATCCGAGGTATCGCTCGTCGAAAAAGCTGGCTTGGGGCGACGCTGTTTGTTACGATTTGGAGAAAATGGGGTAGGTTCTTTTGGCTAACGCTCTTTGGGATACACTTAGGACGCTGCTTTCTTTTCCATTGAAAGATCACGTTCGCATGGATGTGAATCTAGCTTTAGGAGAGCTCCGTCTTGAAGTGCCGATTTTCAAAGCGCCTCAAACGATGCCTTCATCGGTCTACCAATACGTTCAAAAGAGAAGAGACAAGATCTTTTTGCCCCATGCGACGAGGCTTCTTTTTGAAGAGCCTACCTCTGTCCTTTTATCCCAGACCATCCCTTTTTCTTTTAGGGGCCTTTCGACTAAGGAACAAACCCTTGCCTTTTGTCGTCTTGCTAAGCATTGTCATGATCTTTTGATGGAGCTTGCTGTCGAGGAAATTGCGGAAAGAGTTCATGCTATACACAGATGAATTCAAAATTTGGGAATTTGACAAGGAGGCAGCTTGGAATTC
>JAGVDZ010000166.1 GCA_020058465.1 Parachlamydiales bacterium
ACACGCCTCACTTTTTTCGTCAAAATCAAGATCGGAAAAATCAAGAGTGGAAGCCCCAAAAATATGACACACAAAAGCTTCCAAGAAAGATAAAAACAAATAGATAAAGATCCACACAATGTAATTGGCGTTTGCAGATAATTTGTTAAACAAGAGTTAAAGGAAGAGGCAATTTGTCCGGCATCCCCTACCGCCCTGGAACATAAACTGCCCAAATTCTGTTCTTGGTAAAACCGCAAAGGAAGAGTCTGAATATGTTTAAAATATTGAAGGCGCAAGTCTCTTGTCAAACGGATTGCAAGAAGCTGAGTTGCATATCGAGCATAGAACAAGGAAAATGCTTTGAATATGCTGACAAAAACCAAAAAAGTAATTAACCAGACAAAGCTCAGTTCAATATGTAGATAATCGGCAATTGTCCGTACGATGAGATTCAAAGGGCTTTGGTTCCCTGATTCCTGTCCACCTGTACTAGCAATCAACCCTAGTGCCAACATTTCGATTTGATTGGCTACTGTGAGGACAAGGAGCCCCAAAAGGGTAAATAACGCTAAAGAACGGTGGCGCCTATGGTGCAGGGCCGCTTGTAATAACAGACGCATAATCTATGTTATCAAAAATAGCAGTGTAGTCTACTTAGCAGAACCTGTACACCGTCCCATCAGACGAAACTTGTTGTAACGCTTTTGGAGCAGGGTATCGATGGGTATCGATTTGAGTTGGCTGGCCCAGCATAGAATAAACAACTTGACCTGATTGTAGACGAAAGAGGGATCCATATGGGCTCCACCTAAAGGCTCTGGAATTTTGGCATCGACAATCTTGAGATCCAAGAGATCATCCACATGCATCCTCAAAGCAGACGCCGCTGTGGCTGCCTTGGCCGTATCTTTCCACAGGATCGAAGCACATCCTTCAGGAGAGATCACAGAATAGTAGGCATGTTCGAGCATCCCAATCACATCCCCAACCCCGATACCTAAGGCCCCACCTGAACACCCCTCCCCAATCAACACGACGATGATTGGCGTCGGTAATCTCGACATTTCAAGAAGATTCCGGGCAATCGCCCACCCCTGTCCCCGCTCTTCAGCAGAAAGGCCTGGATAAGCCCCTGGTGTATCAATAAGAGTGACGATAGGGATTTGAAACTTGGCTGCAAGCTGCATCGCCCGAAGAGCTTTACGATACCCTTCTGGATGAGGCATCCCGAAATTTCTCTCCAACCTCTCTTCTGTATCCTTCCCTTTCTCTTGACCGATGATCATCAAACGCTCTTGACCAATCCTGACCAGCGCTACGACAATCGAAGGATCATCCCGAAACGTACGATCTCCAAAAATTTCAACATATTCATCCGCGATCGCCTTGATATAGTCCAAAGCATGTGGCCGTTTAAGATGGCGACAAATCTGAACACGACTAAAGGGAGATAGTTTTGTATAAACATTTTTTTTCATCTCCTGCAACTTATCTTCCATCTCCCCTATCTCAGCAGAAGTCCAAACGCTATTGAGGTCATTTTGCTTTTTTAAGCGACGAATCGTTTCTTCCAAGTCAACGATCTTTTTCTCATGAGGCAGTGTCGTCATGATTTCACCTTGGTATCCCCACTCTGAGAAGCCTTTTGACTCCACTCTGCCAACGAAGCTTCGTGTCCCGGCAGTTGGACTTCATGGAAGTCTTTAACAACGTGAATGTAGGTATCTTTCGTGATGACGATGGCAAACAGCTCCTCAATATCTTTACCAGCCATTCGAATACACCCATCACTACTGTGAGTTTTGAGACAGGATCCATCCTCTTGCATCTCTTTTGTTTTAGCGTCCAGCCTCCAAGGAAGGCCGTGAAGTCCAAACCCCTTGGCAGACTCCGAACCCTGATTTGACCCGCTACTGAAGGGAATCCAGCGGGTTCCGAAGACTTGAACCATTTCTGTCTTTTGCTCTTGGAAAAAACCCATGGTACCCGGCTTATAGATGGCCACTTTGTCCCCCAAACGATACGTGCCGACCGGCGTCAAACTCCCCGACGCTTTTTTAGCATCGAGTCGTCCGACTCCAATCGGGTATGTTTTGAGCAATGTACGATTCCCTGTTGACACATCCACAACATAAAACCACATTTGACAATGGGCCAAATCGGCAACCAAATGAAATTCAATTGGGTAGTCCTTTTTAAATACGTTGAATCGATCCCCCAAATTGACCTTCTGATTCCAATAATCGACCTTCTGATTCAAACTCCTCGCAATGAGATGGCGAGACGTTCCATAGTGGGCTGCATAGTCGGCAACCCAAGCCGGTCGACCCGAAAGCCAAGGAACTCTTGTTGTATAAGAGACCGTATCCATGAAGGGAAGCCGAGTCAAGTCGAACGCAAAAAAACCACCGACTAGATCTACTTCTGAAAGCTCTTCATTCTCCTGGCCCCCCTGGGATCGATGGTCGAAGAGAGGCGCCACCTCTGGGGCCAAAACTTTCTGTCCCTCCTTCAACGGAACAGAAAGATCCTGTACCAAAGCTCCTTGAAGAGATCGGTGACGGCTCTCCTCACTCCCCTTCCAAAGCCCTAGCAGAGCGATACCTCCAAAGAGAGCGAAGATCAATACAAAAATATATTTTGACATTCGAATTAACGCCTCAAAACAGAATTATCTAAGAATAGAGGGTAATTTTGCAACCATCCCTATCATAAGTTTGTAGACATATTTTTACAATGAATATACAGTCACACAGTTTCATACCAAATATCAAAAATAACGTGCAGTTTGGCAGAGCCAAGCTGCGTGCGACCGGTATTATGTCTTGCAATTGGTATTACTAAAAATTTTTTATATTAAGTTCGAGTGCAGCGTCGATGCCCGACATCTGAACTCCCACAATAAAGCTCGCCCCCCAGTAGCTTTGGTTCTCTGCGAGAGGAATCACCTCGATCCAATGGGACTCTCGAAACTCCCATCTCACCTCCCCCTGTCCCCACTCAATGCTGCGACAAGAACCTTGGTATTTTTGCAGTG
>JAGVDZ010000030.1 GCA_020058465.1 Parachlamydiales bacterium
CCATGTCCAACTGCTGGATATGGGCTGGAAATCTTGAAAGAGCTTGAGAATAGGGAATTAAAGCAAGGGTCTCAAATCCTAAAAAAGTCCGATTCCAAACCCCGAGCAACGCTAGAAGAAGGGGTAAATTATCTCGAACACCTCGTTGCTTGGCATGTAGATCCATACGATGCGCCCCTTCGAGTAACTCTTGCCACCTTTCAAATCCAAGGGCATAGCTGAGGATCACTGCGCCTACCATCGAAGTGGCTGAGTAGCGACCTCCTACGAAATCCCACATATAGAACACCTCTAAGTACTGATCTTTTCGATCCATAGGACTGTGTTCCCCTGTCACAGCTACACAGTGTTGTTCGAACAACAGTTTCTTGTCGGTAAATAGCCGACGAATCCTTGTTTCATTGGTCAGTGTCTCCATGGTCGTTCCTGACTTAGAGACAATCACTACAAGTGTTGACTCAAGAGGTAAATCTTCAAACACCTTAGAGACCTCATCGGGATCAATATTCGATACGAAATGGAGATGACGACCTGACTCATAAAATGGCTCCAATGCCAACGCCAACGCCCGTGGGCCTAAATCAGAGCCCCCAATCCCCACCTGAACAACATGTTGATAGCAAGTGGCATGCGTCTGCCAAAAAGCTTTTAACTTGGCCTCCTCCTGCCGTACCAGCTTTGCCGCTTTCAGAGCCTCCCCTCCAAGTTCAGCTAAGCCCGATCGCCACCGCATCGCTGTATGAAGAGCTGGCCGCTTTTCACTTTCAAACCCTTCGATCACATTGACAATATCACCCCTCTGTAACCGGTTCATCTTTTCGACGACCCCTGCCTCATCAGCTAAGCCGTAAAGAGCTGCCATGATCTCTGTATCAACTAGATCTGTCCCATAAAGAAGCGCCCACCCCTCTTGGATCAGCGAATAGGTTTCAATACGCTCAGAGTTAAGTACACCTTGTCGAGAAAGATCAGGTATCTGCCGTTGCTCAACCTTGTGTCGTAGTGCTTGGTAATGAGCATTCGATTTCAAAGCATTCTTCATATAGCCCTCTCACGATCAAAAATCTATTAATACCAATCGCAAGAAATAAATTCATACATTTGTGTATACCTTGATTTCGACTAAAGCCCTTTCAAAATATCACCCTCTTCGGCAAAATACTGCCCTTGAGCAGGGCGCAATTGACCACAGTGTTGGGGCCGCTTCGATTGCAACACCTTCACACAGCCCAAATGTGATGTTTGATAAGATTTAAGGCGGGGCATAGCGCAGCTTGGCTAGCGCGACTGGTTTGGGACCAGTAGGTCGGGGGTTCGAATCCCTCTGCCCCGATTCTTTCTCTATTCCTTAGAGATGGATGACTTCCCCCCCTGTAGCTTGGAAACCCCTCACCTTTCTCTGCCCAAGTGGAGACAGAGCCTCAGCAACAACGTAGAGCACCTCCACCCCTTCCCACTCCTCGTTTAAATAAGCTTCGTTAATCCATCTCACAGACTGTCTCACCGTCAACGATGTATACCAAGACTCCATACGTCTTAAGACCACCTCCGTGCAAAGTCTTTCGGGGGGAATGCAAAGAGCTAACGGAGCCTCCTCACGCGGTCTAGTCCGACCAGCTACCCCTTCAAGGGCAAAATGTTCGAATGACTCAGATGAGAAAAAAAGAGCTTCTTCAACCCACGACATCGGACAACGAGAAGAGGTAAGATCAAATCGAAGTGTCGGCAACATCTGATCAGGGAGATCTATCGCAAGCTTTTGCAAATAGGCTATATATAGATTTCTAGCAAACAATCTTTGATTCAAAAGGTTCCCTCTGATGGGGTTTTCTTTGAACCAGCTCGTCTGTTGCCGATCGATCTCAAAACTTGGGCGCAACCACACCGCGAAGTCAAAGCTGCCGTCATAGAGACAAAGGCCAACTGTCCTATCCGCATACCTGGGAAATAGAGTCTCTGTAAAGTGGTTCAAGGCAAACCGAATGGCCTGATAAAGAGCCTCATCTTCCAGAGGGAACCAGGGTTCTTCCACACCACAATCCAATTTCCAAATAAGGGGACAGAGGCCTGCTGCTTGATCTATTGTCTCCAAAGGCTCTTTCCAAACACAAAGATCTGTCGGTCCACAAGGTAAGTGAATCTCCAACGGCTGAGTCACGATCATCCCCTCTTCTCACAATGAAGGGGATACAGGGTGCGTCCCTTACTTTGCCACAGCCTACCAAAATAAGAGCTGCCGTAATCTTGTAAATCAAACTTGGCGTCGAGAGGACAAATATGCCAGACACCACTACAAAGGACCTGTTCTTTCATTTGGCAAGCATATGTTAAGTCATCTGTGATACAAGTTAGTAAAGCCCCCTTGCAACCCACTGCCCCGAGATCTTTGAGAAAAGGACTTTGCATAAGGCGATGCTTAGCATGGCGCCCCTTAGGCCAAGGATCTGGGAAATTGACAAAGATATTGCTGATGCTTTCTTTAGGGATATAGTGGCGTATTAAAATCCTCGCATCCCCCTGTACAACAGCCACGTTCTCTACCTTCTCCCGATAGATTCGGCGCCAGGTCCTGTTCACTCTTGTATACTTTTTTTCAACAGCTAGCCAATTGACTGTGGAATCCCCCTTTGCCTTTTCGACAATCCACTCCCCATTTCCGCTACAAAGTTCTAGGGCAATAGGGTTCTCTTTTGAAAATAGTCTACACCAATCAAGAACACCCCAATCGACATGATGGGAAAATCGCTCGGGTAGATAAAAAGCCTTAGGCTCATAAAGAGGTTCCCGCTCTGCAAAAGCACGATGAGGCCATGTCAAATTTTTCATACATAAACAACTTATCACAAACAGGATGGCCCATTTTATACCAAGAGGCCATACGGTTCGATAAAAATGTCTCTTTTCAGTGTAGACTTTGCACTCATCTTTCTGTTATACAAGACTCGTCTGTGTGCCCTCTTGAACGGGGCCGCCTACAACCTTCAGGTCACACCTTTCATGCTCATTGATCTTCGAAATGTCCTATCAGCCTCTCCCAGCATCTACCTTTTGTTAGGGCTGCTGTCAATTTTAGCCCTTGCCATCTGGATCTACACCCTTTTTTCCCTCCGCTCTTCTCAGATCGCACCCACCTTGTTTGTCGACGAGCTCCAAGCTCTTTTGGAACATAAAAATTATGCCGGTGCACACACTCTTGCCATGCAACAAGATCACCTTCTAGCTCTTTTGTTGCGTGTAGGATTTGCCACTCACCCTATGGGAGCTGGTGTCATGATCGATGCCATCCGCTCTGAAGGAAAACGTGTTACAACTCCTTTTTGGCAAAGACTTTCTTTGCTCAGCGATATTATTGCAATCGCCCCTATGCTCGGTCTTTTAGGGACAGTCGTGGGAATGTTCTACGCCTTTTACGATGTCAACCGCTCAATCGAGACCATCCATGTTTTGTTCGACGGGCTGGGACTTGCTGTTGGGACAACAGTATGTGGACTGATCGTCGCCATCATGACCATGCTCTTAACAACCACCCTTAAATATCGGGTGATTCACAAAATCAGTGTCTTGGAATCGGAAATGCTCCGCTTGGTCCCTCTGATGCCTGTAGAGTCTAATGATCGTTCACCCCTACCTCGTAAAGCCGCAGAATCTTTGAAGTCACAGACACTACCTAGATCTAGCTTAGAAACCACGGCTATCCATGCACATAAATAGACCTCTTTCGAGGTTCTGTCCTAGTGTCCACTTTCTTCTTCATAGAGTGTCTCGATGAACTTTATTCCCTACGATGAGCTCCGTACTCAAGAGCACATCCATTTAGCCCCTATGATCGACTTTTTATTTTTGATTTTGGCCCTATTTGCAACACTAGCTCTGTCTAAGTCAGCATTACATACCGAAAATATTGAGCTCGTCCAGCTGCAAAGTGATGCCACAACAGCTCAAAGCGGAACAACGCCGAAGGAACAAATTCACCTAGGCGTCTTTGCAGATGGATCCTATCACTGGATCAAGGAAAGTCAACTCCACCCCCTGCCCAACACCAAAGCTATCCAAGAAGAGCTGGTTCACCAACATCGGCTCGGACTTTTACCCAAAGATAAGCGACAAACTGAAATTTTACTTCATATCGATCAAAATGCATCCTGGGGACCCGTGGCCAACCTTTTATTTGCGATTCGAGAACTCGGCTTTGATGCCTACCCAGTCTATGAAACACATCCCACAAATTTGCCTCAATAAAGCCAACTTTATTTTTAACACTTGGTGTTAATTATTTCATTTATACACAAATGAATTCAAAAGTTGGGAATTTGACAAGGAGGTAGCTTGGAATTCATCTTTCTGAAGCAGCTAAACTTAAAAAGTTTAGCGATACA
>JAGVDZ010000103.1 GCA_020058465.1 Parachlamydiales bacterium
AGCCAAAGGGTGATTTAGATCGCCAGGTTCTTTGAGATAAAGATCGATATGTAGGTTTTTTTCAGCGTCAAAACAAAGGGTATATTTAGACTCTAGAGGTGTCTCAAAGATGGGCAAAAATGGCTTGAGCTCATAGGTGAACTGGGTGAGACACTCTGCAATCTGACGAGGATCGGTAAGAATGCCAGGCGAGGGCCCCTTCACCTCATTTTGAAAAAAGCCCTCGCCTGGCACAAAAAGCCAAGAGCCCAGCCGTTCTCCTTGCTGATCCTTCCAAGGAAGTTTTTTTTGAATTTCAAGTCGTCGAGCATTTTCATCGTAGGTCACTTGCAGCCCCTCTCCTCGCTCCAAGGTCACCACACGTAGAGGGGAGTGCAGAGTCGCCAACCCTGGGATCAACCAGGGCCAAGCAGCTCGTGTCAAAGCAAGGCCCAAAGACCCCCACTTCCAATTGATGTCCATCCATTGAGGCAGTGGTTCCCGACTCAACAAGAGTGTATAAGGCTCGTTTTTCTCTAAAGAAAAAAACATCCACTTGGCCAAATCAGACCAAAACGAAAGCTCATAGCGAAGCTTATGACTACCCTTGCCTTGTTTGAGCCGCTCTATCTCTTCTAGCTTTAAGTAGGAAAGTTTGCTTGAGCGATCCAACCCTAGACGTTGCTCTTTACACATGGTTTGCCAGCGCGTTTTAGCCTTTACTTGGTAAAAAGCCAACGTCACCTTCGGTTCTTGACCATCCACTCGAAGCTCGAAGCGAGAATCATCGACTCTTGTCAAACAATCCAATGTATAGCCATACTTCAAGCAAATGCCGCGGCAAAGGCGGTTAAAGAGAGAGCGTCTAAATCGAACATGCAAAGGAACCAGGTCCTCTCCGACGACCTTACAAAGACACACGGCTAAATGAAGACACCCCACCCCTTGATCCGCCGTGCAACTACATAAACCATCTCTCCAATGACCTTGATCATCAATCTCCAAAAATGGAAATACTTTCGAAGAGTCGTCCAGAAGAACTTCGAACTGATAGGTCCCCCCGAAAAAAGTGGGATCTTTGACTCTCCCCTCTTGAACCCAACTTAGAGCTTGTTGCCAATAACGAAGAAGGAAGTCAGGCACTACCATGCTTGATCTCGATAGATCAAAACCCATCCCATATCATCTCAATACAAGCTCTTGCATCGAGGTCACAATCAGATCCAAAAGACCAAAGTCGAGAGCCTCATGAGCTGTCATCCAGTTATCTCTTGCAATGGCTTTGCTTATACTATCTCGGCTTTTGCCTGTAGCCTCGACGTATACGTCAATAATGGCCTCTTTGGTCTTCAAAATCTCTTTTGCTTGGATATCCAAGTCGGTCGCTTGCCCCCGGATCACACCCCCAATTAAGGGTTGATGGATCATGATTCTTGCGTTGGGAGTGGCAAAACGACGCCCCTTCCCTGCAACTAGACTCAACAAAGAGCCCATAGAAGCCGCAAGCCCTGTCACCAACGTCGTGACAGGAGAACTCAACATCTTGATCTGATCCCAGATTGCAAATCCAGAGTCGACAGATCCTCCAGGAGAATTAATCACAAAAAGAATCGGCTTGCCTGGATGTGTGTGCTCTAAATACCAAAGCTTTCGGATAATTTCTTTGGCAGAAGCGCTATCGACACCATCCGATAAAAAAATACGCCTTTGCTGTAAAAGAGCCCGCTCAATTTGATCTTGGACGTAGCGAGGCGTGGGTCCATCCTCATGATTGTGTTCAGGCATACAGTGTTCCCTCTTATTTCTTGCGTTCCCTATATTGATGCTCTCGGTATGGAATCTTTCAGCTCACCTAGAAGCAGCCCCACAAGAAGAACCAGCCTGAGAAGATCTAACCATCTCAATATCTGGAATTTCCTGGTAAAGTGGGTAGCTTCGTAATAAGTCGGCAACCCTTGTCTGAGCTTGTAGCAGATCTTCAGGAGAAATATCCACTTGTGTTTGTGTCAGGGGTAAATTCCCCTTTGGTAGGGGCTTTGTCTTTCGCAAAAGATCGATGATAATCGAAGCCACCTCTTTCATACAGGTCTCATCCATCCCTAACGTTGTCAAAGCCGCTGTCCCCATCCTCACACCTGACGTGAACCAAGCCCCAAGAGGATCCTCTGGAATCAAGTTACGGTTGACTGTCAGATGAGCCCGATGGAGGGCAGCCTCAGCCTGTCTACCTGTAAGACTAAATGCGCTCATCACATCGCAAACAAGAAGATGATTATCGCTTCCCTTTGTGAGGACTCCCCCTACTTTCGACTGCATCTCTTCGGCAAGCACCTGGCAATTCGACACCACTTGCCTTGCATAAATTCGAAAAGAAGGGGAAAGGGCCTCTTCAAACGCAACGGCCTTGGCTGCCATAACGTGGGGCAGGGGGCCTCCCAAGACCATCGGGCACCCCCGATCCACCGCTGGAGCATATTCTCTTCGACAAAGGACAAGCCCCCCCCTCGGTCCTCGCAGTGTCTTGTGCGTTGTTGTTGTCACCACATCAGCGTAGGGGATAGGGTTGTATTCCCCTTGGAAAACGCCACCTGCCACAAGACCTGCAAAATGGGCCATGTCCACCAAAAGGACGGCCCCTACGCTAGAGGCAATCTCCTTAAAGCGAGCAAAATTCAACCGCCTTGGGTAAGCAGAATAGCCCGCGATGAGGATTAAGGGACGCACCTGTTTGGCCCTCTTTTCTAAAGCTACGTAGTCGATCTCCCCTGTCTTCGGATCGACGTCGTATTCAAAAGATTGCATCATTTTGGACGAAATATTCCCCCGAAATCCGTGTGTTAAATGGCCCCCTGAGCTGAGCGATAGACCCAAGACCTTTTGATTAATCATCATCTGACGCAGCTTTTCGTGCTCCCCGTCTGTCAGATCTGTAATCTTTTTCTTACCCAACCTTTCCATTTCCGGATGTTGGATTTTGTGAGACAAAATAGCCCAAAAA
>JAGVDZ010000165.1 GCA_020058465.1 Parachlamydiales bacterium
AGACTGAAGTTGGTGTGTTCCAGAGAATCTTACAGAGTCAAAAGAGGCTTCCAACTCTCGCCAAGTTTGGGAGGGGGTGAAACGAAGATATGAAGTTTGTAATTTATTTAAGGAAAGAATCTTAGAATTAAAAATAGGGGTCGGAAGAAAGGTCCAGATACCCGACGGAATCTTTTCTATGACAGATTGAAAACTGTTGATACAAGGCTCCAAAGTCCAATAGGTTCGAAGAGTCGGGAGGGTTCCATAGCCGATCCAGCGGCTTGGCTTAGCTTGGCCCAGTTCAAAAAAAGGGGAGGCAAAATCTTCTGGCATCCTTACATCGCTGTAGTGGTCCCACTTGAGATCTGTCCCCGCTAGTTGGTCTTTGTTTTCCCAAGCGATATGCCCCTCTGTCCGATAGCGAAATCTCAAACTGGGGGCATTTTGTAAGCGGCAGGTGCCTGCGTAGGCTCTCGTTGATGCCGACAACAATCGGATAGGATCTCGATATTCGGCTTCAATGGCACCTGCAAGACCCTTTGCCAAACGAGATTCGATGCGCCCTGTGACAGACATTTGTTTAGTTGAGTAGAGCTGTGTCTTTAAAGAGACAAAAGGGCCGCGATCCCAATTGAATGTGTATCTAAGCCAAGGTTTTTTTACATGGTCTATATAGACTGATAATGAAGGGAGCCAAAGGCAAGGGACATTGCCCACCAGCAATTTGATGTTACGAGCGACAAGTTCAGAGGTCTTTGTGTCGAATTGAAGAGAGTCTGTTTGAAGGCGCCAACAAGGGGGATCTTGCCATGAGGATGTGATGGATGCACGATCCACCGTAAAGATGCGATCGGGGTAGAGAGTGATCAGATCTCCTTGAATCCACCAGATTGAGGCTTTGGCTTTGCCTTTGGTGAGGACACCTGTTTTGGATGTGAAGTCAAAACTGAGCCTTTCCCCAGTCATCCAACGATTGTGATATTGTACCAGTAGAGCACCTTCGGCAATCACCTTGTCTTCTGTTGCAGTGTGGGTGTAGGTGATCTCCCGAGCCTGAATTCGGATAGAATCACTTACGATGGTTCCCCCTTCTGTTGTCGTAAGGGTGTGGTCTCGATAGATTGGGGAGCGAAGATCTATTTGAATAGGGGGTTCGAGGTCCCCTCTGAGGCTTATACCAAATATCAAAAATAACGTGCAGTTTGGCAGAGCCAACGCGCTGAAAATTGACGATCGCAAACGGCATTTATTTGGTAGTACAAGCGGGGTGAAGAAAATAACGACAGAGAGGTAAATGTACTCAAAGGGGGGCGAGAGCATAAGGGGCCCGAGTATACCGAAATGGTATTATACACAAGTGAACTCCAAGCTACCTCCTTGTCAAATTCCCAACTTTTGAATTCATTTGTGTATATACCAAAACGAGGTTCTAGGGCTGAGACAAGAAGTCTATTCTGCAGAGCGGACTAAAAGGCCTACAAGGGCGTAGCGGGCAGGACTGGTGGTTTGTTTGGTTACTTGGAATAAGAAAGATAGATTGTCGACATCCTTATGTTGGGCGATTGCCATCAAGCTGTCTGACCAAAGCTTCGATCGTTCTTCATTCGACAAGGAGGCGACCTCTTTAGCCATAACAGAACCCCAAGTTGGAATGGAGGGCAATAGGGCTGGAGGTTCTTTAGCCTCTGACATCATCCAAGATTGTACCTCGTGTCTATAATTTCGATCGGGGTAAAGGCGGAATAAGGCTAAGTTAGCATAAGCACGAAGCAAAGGATCTAAGGGGGCTTTCGCTGATTGTTCCAATAAGGTGACTGCCTCTGGAGACTGTAGTTGGATCAGTGATTCAACAATTTCTCGTATCAGACAAGGCTCGTGGTGCTCCAGAACCGTTTTAGCCAGATCGAGAAATAGGGGCTCTGGCAAATAAAGGGCCTCTCGAAGGATGGTCTCTTTCCAAAGGCCCAGTGTGTAGGCTTCAGAAGCATCTTTGCCTGCAATCAAGGAAAAAGAGGGGATGACTTTGACGGCTTGTTGCGAGCGACCTAAAGAGAACATAGGCTGAAATCCTAGGTCTCTTTCATCCCGAATTAAAATCTCAACAAGTCCTTCTACAGTTCTAGGGTCTCGCCTTTGAAGAAGGGCTAAGGTGGCGTTGACTCTCACTCCCAAAGAAGAAGAGTGCATCAAGTTTGCAAGACAATCTTCTGAGCCGGGCAGGTCTTGTAAACTTGCGATTGCAAAGAGATTGCCTTGCTCAGCCATCGTGTGGATTTCTTGCAGGGCCGATGGATAGCCACATTTATAAAGGGCTAACAAAGCAGCTAACCTCACAGAAGGAGTTGAAGCCAGGGTCTCGTGGATTAATTTTTTTTGGCAAGTACGATCTTGAAGCTCCCCTAGGGCAAAAAGGACGGCTTCCTTTTCGCCCACATGGATATGGGATGCTTTTTTGCGCAGCCAGGGGAGAAGATCGTCTCGTTTGGCATAGGCAATTTGTAAGATCGCCTCGATCCTCGTATCTCGATTTGGATCATCGCCGAGTCTCTTTAATTCTTCGAGAGCTTCCATAGTGCCTAGTTGGGCGAATAAAGAAGGGAAATAGGGACGAAATAGAGAGGGTAGTCGATGCATCAACGATTCGATTTGGCCGAAGGCACGAGGACTCCTTCTCTCTGCAAGATAGCGGGCAGCTTCAAGGCGGATGGGGAGAAAGTCGGATGTCATAGCTTGATGTAAGAGAGTGTTGACTCCATCATCTTGTAGACCACTTGCTAGCTGTAAAGCCAACAGTTGAATGTAGGGCCAGGGTGATGAGATCCCCCTGGTTAAGATATCAAGCGTGGTATGGGATCTTGCAATCGTAGCTCCTAGTAGGGTCATGGCGACTACTTGAGGGTCTGGATCGAATGCCCCCTTATCTAAAATCAAAAGCCCCATACGTCGAAGGAGATCTAAATCAAATTGGGTAGGACAGCTTTCTACATAGGCATTGAGAGCTTGTTCGATTTGGCCTTGCTGCACAAGAAGCAGGGGAAGGTGGGCGCTTTGAGGTGGTGCGCTATGAACAGAGAGGGGAGCTAGACTGGCAAACAATAACAAAGACCCACATAGAAGCTGGTGACGCATAATCTCAATCCTGTCTAGACATTCTATTTGGTATATACACATTTGTGTATATCTCATGATGGAACTTTTCTTGGATAGAAATAAGGGCCTCAGTTACCATTCTCCCTTGGTATACACAAATGAACTCAAAAGTTGGTTTTTGACAGTGTCGGTGACGCTTGGAATTCACCTTTCTTGTATCGCTAAACTTTTTAAGTTTAGCTGTTTCAGAAAGATGAATCCCAAGTTACCTCCTTGTCAAATTCCCAAATTTTGAATTCATTTGTGTATATAAATCAAGAGACTTAAGGCAATGACATCGGGTATAGCTCCTACAGGACAAGAGGGTATTGTCTATGGGTGTATGCGGGGGCTAGGGGGGGCTCTTCATTGGTTAATCCAAAAGGTCATAGATTTTGTGATGGGCCTTTGGCACAAGGTAGCGGGGACGAAGGGACCTTCCCAGGAGAGTAAAGCCCTGGATTCGAAGGTGTCGCCGGTGTATGAAATGTGCCAATCTCTTTTAAGGGAACTATCAGATCCTTGGGCAGTGGCTCATGTCAGGACATTTTCAGAGGTAGGAATTGGCAACGTCTTCTGGTTTTTAGCTTCGGATGAAGACGTTGCTGATTATCAAAAGCAAGAAGAAGGAAAACAGACAATCTTTATTAAAGAAGCCGTTAAAAAGTTGTTAAATCAGATGAAGCCTGACTATTTTGTTGTCTGGGTCCGTCGCATGTCCCAAGAACAGGGCATTACCGAGCCTCGCCGTTTGGCAAGTGGGTATCGATTTTTAACAAAAAGCTCTGATTGCTCGATGAATCCGGCCACAGAAGACGATAGGGCAGCATTATTGAAGGCATTGGTGAGCCAAGACTCTTCTCTAAAGGACTCTCTTTCTAAGGAAGATGAAAGAGTCTTGTTTCCAACTACATAGAGATCTACGAGCGCAGTTCCTTCGGTTATTTTTTCTTAGGCCGTTTTGGGGTCTGAGGATGATTAAGGTCAATCCAAATCGGAGAGCCCCAAGCCATATGTCCATCTTTTTGCCGTACCCTTAGATAATAATAGGCAAAGGGGGGCACTTCTTCTCGACTGATCAAGGCTATTTTAGAAAGGGATTCACTGTCATCAAAGGTAAAATCGAGACGATCTGAAGAGGCTTGGATTGTATGGATCACCTTTCCATTGCGGAGGATCTCAACGTTTTGTAAGGTGTCGGTACCGACAGCATACCCGACAATTTGGCGATTGTACTCTAGGCCTGGTTTTTCTTTTGTCCCCAGCTCGAGCCCCATCCCTTGGCCCGCGATCGTAAACCCTAGGACAATTTTAGCTCCCGTTGTCGCATAACAAAAGCGATTCTGGAGCGCCTCAAAGAGAGCTGCTCTGGAATGCTCTTTGACCAAAACAGCTGTCAAGCCTGGCGTATATTCTTTTTGACCTGCCTCTTGAAAAGGCTTGTAAGGGCCCCGGTGGTCCCATCCCCCCGCCACAAAGCCGAACCGGCAGCCTCGATTGAGAGCGCTGATCAAGGAGCATTCTGACGAGGCCTCCTGCATCCCCTTTTTGCCTCCTTGGAATGGAAATGGGTTCCCTTCTCTGGCCGTACATTCTGAAGAGCCCCAGCTGCTATAAATCTCGACCACCTTTTCGAACTGAGGATCAAATTCTTTAAAATCGAAAGCAAAAGGTTTAGCTAATGTTAAGCAGGGGATTGATAAGAGATCTTTTGAAGAATAGGCTTTATAGATTTTTTTCAGGGAACTGTTTTTACTATCTTTTTTTCGAAGGAGTCCTTTGCTGTCTTTTGCGTACATCATTTGGCGTACCCCCTCTCCACCCGTCTCCCCCTGCCATTGAAAGCCGCTCCACACAGTAAAGCGCTCATCCTCATTAAACTCAATGACCTGGTTAGAAAGGATCTTCCATTGGTCAGAGCCGGTCTCCTCCTCTCCCTCGAAAGGAGAGGTGGAGAGGAATTGTAAAGACTTTTCGTCACGCATATGGCGGAGAAATCCTTCGGCCTGGCTTAGCGTATCATAGCGGGATGATTCCCCTCGAAAAAGACCCCAATAGAGCTGGTAATCTGTTTCGGGCACACAGCGGATAGGAGGGGACAAGAAAGAGCGACTCGAGAGGAGATTTTTCAACTGGATCCTGTAGACTCCAGGCTCATTGAAGTAAAGGTTAGGCAGGGCGATAAATCCTGTCTCTGGAACGAAAAGCTTCCAGTTCAGATTTTCACGCAAGTGCTCGTAACTCAGATCAATGAGAGTGCCTTCAGGAGCGCAGGAGGTGAGATTGCCGTAGGCATCTTCGAAGCGGACGATCACGTCAAATCGTTTATTTCTTGATACTAAAGAAGGGGCAATGACTCGGAGCTGATCCAGAGGACCCCCTCTCACATCGACATGGAAGAGTTCTGGCTCTTTAAAATCTCCTTTCCCTTTTGGGTCAAGGTAGAGGGCAAAGTGTCTTTTCCTTTGTGTGTGTGTCTGGCAGCGGTTCCCCGTTTGACTGCTCGGAGAGCCGATTGAGATTGATAAGCAGTCTCCTGACTTCAAATCAATGGGCAAGGTAAATTCAAAGACTCCAGGATGATCTTTCAACGCCTGTAGGGCCAGAGGCTTTTGTCCCTCTAGATCGATCCAAATCACGTTAGCATTGCCCTTTGTCAAAGGAATTTCCCAGTCGATACGACGTCCACGGCTCATCAGATCGAAACGACCTCTTGTCCCTTTGGGGAGGGCTTGCGCTGTTGTGAACGTGAATTTCCAGTTGGCTACATCACCAGCCCGTGCGACGGGAGGCTCTGAGCTGCAGATCGAACGACGCATACCGTTTCCTAGGAAGGGCTTCAAGAGGGTGCATTGTGCAGAAAAATGCTTTCTTTGGCAAGCCCCATACAGAGCCCTCAAAAAATGGCTGTGAATGAAGTTTTACTTGATAAAAAAGAAAATTGCCTTGGACAATCTTGGCGTTTGAACATTAGGGTGGGTTGCTGTGGGATTGAGGCCGATAGGCGTAACGGAACCTCTCTTATCATCTGGGTCTAGGAGCTCATCTTCTGAGTCAAAGTGGTGGGGCCGTATTGTTGGTCGATG
>JAGVDZ010000128.1 GCA_020058465.1 Parachlamydiales bacterium
CTCGATTTTTTGGGGGGCATTCAGACGATCAAAATCTTTGCAATGGAGGGGTTTTCCGCCGGTAAGTACAAACAACAAAATGATCAGATGGCTCTTTTAGAGATGAAAAGTGCCCGCTATGGTCTTTTGACAAGACCCATTTTACATCTGATTGTGACCGGTTGTTTAGCTCTTGTTGTCCTCTTTGGTCTCTACGGACTTCACATGACAGTGGCAGAGCTTCTTGTATTTGCTGGCTCTTTACATCTCTTCTATGAGCCTGTTAAGAAATTTGCCGAGGAGAATAACAATATTCAAAAGGGGGTGGTGGCAGCAGAGCGGATGTCTGAGGTTTTTCGAATTCAGCCGTCTGAAGCAGATTTCGAACATGGTCAGTTGGAGTTCACCCGTTTTGAAAGAGATATTGTGTTTGACCGAGTTTGGTTTCGCTACCACGAAGAGTGGATCCTCAAAGATGTCAGCTTTTCAGTGAACAAGGGAGACGTCGTTGCCATTGTCGGAGCTACAGGGGCTGGGAAGTCGACACTTGTTCAGTTGTTGCCAAGGCTTTATGAGGTGGAGCAAGGGGAAATACGGATCGATGGGGTATCTCTTCGAGAGTTTTCTCAAATATCATTGCGAGAACAGATAGGATTTGTACCTCAAAAGCCATTTTTATTTTTGGATACGGTGGCCGAAAATATTGCCTTCGGACGCCCTTTTTCATTAGAGCACATCGAATTTTCTGCAAAAAGGGCGCTGGCCCATGAGTTTATCATGGAATTACCGCAAGGGTATAACACAGTCCTTGCGGAGATGGGAAAGACACTTTCTGGAGGACAACAACAGAGACTGGCTATCGCAAGAGCTCTTTGTAAGGGGGCTCCTATTTTGGTCCTAGATGAAGCTACAAGCTCGTTAGATGCTCTTTCAGAAGCCTCAATTCGGGAGGCTCTTTGCTCCTTACAGGGAGAGGTGACACAGATCATTATTGCCCATCGCTTATCGACGATTCTCCATGCAGATCGGATCCTTTATCTCGAGAAAGGGGCAAAAATTGCTGAAGGGACTCTCCAAGAGATGCTTGATCACTGTGTCCCGTTTCGTAATATGTGGGAAGCCTACACCCATCGGAAGTCTCTTGTTTCAAATTTATGAAATTATCAGTCGATGACTCTTCTAGGATGGATAAAGACAAAGCCTTCTTGTTTGATTTTATGGTTGGAAGCCCTTTTGTCTCCACCGTGGAGCTCTTTGAGAGTGGGATCAAACCGAAGAGGTCGATGCCCAAACTTGTGACAGACAGTGTCGTAGAGATCTTTCCGGGTCATATGATCATCGTCGGTCAGATTGTAAATTCCGTGAAGATGGTGACGGATTGCGTAGTAAAGGGCGTGGCTAGCATCGTCGAGATGAATCACGTTGGTATGTTGTTTTCCGTAGCCGGGCAGTGGACGACCTTGCAGCTGCTGCACTTTCGCTGAAAAGGTACGGTGAGGACCGTACAGCTCACCGAGTCGTAAAATGGTCACAGTCCAACCCACCTCCTCCAAGGAGAGGAAGACTTTTTCAGTTTCCTGCAAGACCAAGCCTTGTTGAGAAGTGTTCAATAAGGTCGATGTCTCATCGACCCAAAGACCTTGGTGATCCCCATAGACCGATGTACTGCTTGTGTAGAGCAATTGGCGTGGTAGGCCTAACTCCAAAGCTAGATGTCGAAATGTTTTGGCTGTATGAAGATAGGTGTTTTCGTAAAGGTCGGATCGATCGGCAGCCACGACAACAACAATGATTGGGTGTTCAATGATCAAGGGTGTAAGAGCCTCTTCGTCGTCCCCTCTGATGATGACACTTTTCTGGGCTAGTGAAGAGAGTTCTTCAAGACGCTCTGTATGTCTTGTGGTTGCGGTGACGGTATAGCCCTTGTCTTGCAGCAAGAGAGCCAGAGCTTTTCCTAGATACCCACATCCAACAATGAGAACTTTGTTCATGAAATCTCCTGCAACGCTTCTTTAAGAAGTCGGTTGTCTTCCTTGTCTAAGGCACCACTTTCAAACAACCAAGCTCTATAAGAATGAGGAAGCTCTTTCAAGGGTTTACCTGCATGTTTACCAAAGGGCATATGCGTGGGCTTACGTGCTTCTTGGATGAGCGCAATGATATCAGTCCAGGAAAGATCTCCAACCATTCGGCCAAACACCTCATTGAGTACATACACATCGTTGAGAGCCCTGTGAGCTTGATTGGCTTCAATACCATAGATTTCTCTTAAGAATTGTAGACTGTGTCTTGGCAAATCTGGTCGATATTTTCTAGCCCACTTGAGGGTGTCGAAAAACATCCAAGAAGGGATCGTCAAATCCGCTCTCTTGAATTCTGCTTCCAAAAAAGGGCGATCGAAAGCGTCATTATTGTGGGCAACAAGGACGACGTTGCCTTGACAAAAGTGGATAAAACGGTGAAGCGCTTCTCCGATTTTAGGAGCCCCTTGCACCATGTCATCTGTAATTGAAGTAATCGCTGTCGACTCAGCTGGAATGGGACACTCTGGATCAACCAACGTGCAAAACTCAAGCTTACGCTCGACATCCAAGGCGGCGATTTCGATCAAACGATCTTTGCCTGCTTTGATGCCCGTCGTTTCTGTATCATAATAGATAGGCCGGATCAATGGTTTCATATAGAGGAACCATCTAACCGTAAGGAACAATTATTTGCAAATGGCCTGTTCAACAAAGGCAGTCGAGGTTGGATATATTATTCAATTCTAATAAAACTTAGTAAACAATAACAGAAAATTATTAATATTTTAACAATTTAAATTCTGTTTTTTGTGAGAGTCTTCATATCTCATTGGAACTGGTTCAAAAAGATATACAAGACATGCTATGGGCAGGATAGGACTGAAGTGGTAGGGGACGTGACTGAGGATTGGGGCTGGCGATTTGATGGGATTGTTGAAACTCAACAAAAGGGCACTGGACTTCGACTCTATCTGATTTTTGGAGCACGTCGCGCAGTGGTGAGAGACGTGCAAGGTATTCAATTCATCCTTTGGGCTCCGAACGCTTGCAGAGTGTCGATTGTGGGAGACTGGAATAGCTGGGATCCTGAACAAGACCTCATGACGAAAGATCTATGGACTTCGATTTGGAGGGGGTTTGTTCCTGGATTAGATCTTGGGGCTGTCTATCAGTACTCGATTCTGACGAAGCACCAACAGGTGTTGCGGAAAAGCGATCCATTTGGATTTTACTTTCGTCTTAGGCCTGAAACTGCCTCTGTTGTAGCAGATCCGTTCCAGTATGAATGGAAAGATCACAATTGGATGGCAGAGCGTAGGGTAGGCTCACCTATGGTGATTTATGAAGTGCATCTGGGATCTTGGAAGCAGCAAGGTAAGCTACC
>JAGVDZ010000188.1 GCA_020058465.1 Parachlamydiales bacterium
CTTTGAAAAAGAAGATTTATTGGGCGTTGTTTTCGATGGACAACTCTTCCCAGAAAGAGGGCCTAGAGGGATGTGTGCGATGGTTCGACCCGTCCAAGATCCCCTCCATGTGGTGAGCTCCGCCCTTCGACGTCACTTCGGTTGGAAAGAAGGAAAAGAGGTGTTGTTGGGAACACCAATCTTTGCTGAAAAGGCTCTCCCGCAGATGGAGATAGGGACTCTTGCACGATTACAACAATTTAAAGAAAAAATTTTACAAAAATTCCCTCACGTCACTCTGGTAGGGAACTACTGGGGCGATGCTTCATTAGAAGGGTGTCTTCAAACAGTCAATAAAAGTTTACATATTGTTAGAATACGATAATTTTGATATAATTGACAAAAGCGCTTAAGTTGAAATTAAGGTGTTTTTATGGATGAAATAGAATGGTTTCGTAAATCAATCGAGGTACAGAAAGATGTCCATTCTTCGATTGAGGAGCTTGTTCGTAGGGCCAATCGAGCTTATATCGAGCTTCGAGACCAGTCACATGAGGTAGCCTTAGACTTTTTTCAGGCGATCGATCGGGCGATTGCCGATCGTGTTGCTGCGAGGATAGCAATCCTTGAACAGCAAGGAGGGCTTGTCTCTCGTATCGAACGGTTGGAGCTCTATCGCTTTTTTATGCTTCCCTCTGACAGTGATCAAGAGCTCGATGAGATCACAAAAATCTTGAATCAAAAGGGACCAGATTCTCTTACTCACTGCAGAGAGCTTGCCGAAAGGATCCAACATTTACACCTTCTCAAGCAGTTTCCTGTGTTAGAAGAACTTGAAACAAAACCTTGTTATCCTAATTTTACTTCGATGCTTGAAGAGGTGGCCCTGGCCTGCTCTGAGACAGGGACGTTATTTCCGATGAACTGCCTTTCCGAAAGGCAGCGGTTTGAGATTATGTCGTTTGGTATTGAACATCCTGAGGAGGTGGCCGGATGAGTCCAGAAGGAGCCCAGTATGCAATTGAAAAATATCTTCAATCTCTACAGTGGCAAAAGGAGGCAGCGGAGTTCTTTTTTGCCAATCGTTGGGAGGAGGGGATGGATAAGTTGGAGCAGTTACCCTGCCGTGTCCGAGAGGAAATTGACCAAAAACTTTGGGAGGTCTCTTTAGGTCAAGGGATTGATGTTCTTGACCCAAAGGCAGGTAGGATGATTGCCGAGGCAGTGATTCGATCGATTGAAGAGAGGATGGGGATGGGATCTCCTTCCTGAGGAGATGGTTCTTTCCGTGAAATGAGCTTTGTTGGTAGAGTAGCCACCAACGAGGTGTGGTTATGAGTGTTCGGGAGACCGGAGATGTTCCTTCGAATGGGTCACAAAGGCGCAAGTGGAGCCCCCCCGACAGTAGTACACATGTCACGGCCTTAAAGGCCTTGACAGCGAGCTCATGCGAAGGAGTAGCGTGGCAACGCCGACGATGGGTTCAGACGCCTCCCCCCCGGAGTCCTGTTGCTGCGGTGCAACAGGGATTTCGAGAGTTTCTCAATAGGTTGCCATCTCCCAGCAAACCTAAGCTCCCTCCTTTGCCACCTTCGTCTCGTAGACGGTCTAGATCTCTGACACAGCCTCGAGTGGGGCCTTCTTTGGAACTAACTTTCCCTTTTGTGGGTGACGAATCGCCGAATGAGCTTTCATTGCTGTACCAAAAGCTCCTCAACAGGAGCCTTCAGAGGCCTCCTTCTGTCTATAAGACCAGTGGAAAGAAGGGCTTTTTAATGGAGAGATCCATTCAGGTAGTGAAACCAGGTGATGTTACGCGCTATAAAACTCGTGTACCTGGTCGAGAGCAGTTTCCTGTTCATCATGTAGTCCATTCGTCCGCTCACTTTATCAGAGAGCAAAAAAAGAGTGGGAAATAGGCTATGGTTGTATTAATAAGACCGGAAGATCAAGGGATGGCTTTCATGGCGGAGAAGATCCCCATAGGCGTACCCTTCTTGTTTCAGGGCATGACGCGCTGCGTCTTGGGATTTGTCGATATAGCGACCCTGGGGAAGACCAAATACGGCAAGGTAGATAGCAGACGGTGAGGGAGGCATTGAGGGATGTAAGATCGTAATGCTTTCTTTATCAACACAGACGATTGCAAGTAGGAATGTGAACGCAAACCAATTGTGCAGCTGAGAAGGTAAAGGGGACTTCGAAGGGATCCTTTGGTCGGCTATCAGACGGATTTTTGGTTTAGAGCAAAGCTCAAGGACTAAAGGGGCCACCTGCTGAATGAGCCAAGAGCGGATTCTGGGGGTCTTCTTCCATAGGTCTCTTCCTGCTTGGAAAGGGGCGATGGTGTCGAGCCTCTTGGCATATTCTTCCTCAACTTCTTTGAGGAGGGTCTCTGTAGGTGTAGGAAAGGGAGAAAAGGTGACAGAGCCTCTTTCTTTGAACTCCGCTTGTTGTAAAGTAGAAATGTCAAATCGGCCCATACCCCAACCCCGTTCCCAAAAAAGGGAGCCCTCATCATACAGACCCAGTTGATAATTTCAATAGATAGAAATCGGGAAGATAGTTCAAAATAAAGCTCGTTATGAGTTTGTTTGACCGCCTCCAAGAGAGGTTGCCTGTTCTTTTTGAGCGTATTGGCTACCGATTTCAGGACCCTTCTGGATTAGTTTTGGCGCTCATTCACCGCTCTTTTGTCAACGAGTGGCGGCAGGGGGGCCTTGGACACAACGAGCGATTAGAATTTTTAGGTGACTCGGTATTGGGCCTCATCGTTTCCAACTATCTCTTTCAAAGGTTGCCAGATCACTCAGAAGGGGAGCTGTCTAAGCTCCGTTCTCAAATCGTCGAAGCTCAGTCTTGCGCTAGGTGTCTTATGCGCCTCGGCCTTCACGACGAGATTTTATTGGGAAGAGGGGAAAAAAATGGGTTGGAAAAACTGCGGATTTCCATTTTTGCAGATGTGTTCGAAGCCCTATTGGGGGCCATTTATCTCGATGGAGGCTTTGCAACTGTGCAAGAATTTTTTTTACACCACTTCCAAGAGCTGATGGAGGAGGTGATCGATCACCCTGCTAGAAATTTTAAGGCAGAACTACAAGATTTTTCACAGAAGAAGGTGCAAAAGCCGCCCCTTTACAAGGTGGTTTTGGAAGAGGGGCCCGACCATGCGAAGATCTTTCATGTGGCTGTCTTTATAGGAGAAGATCAGCTCGGCATGGGCGTTGGCCTTTCAAAGAAACAGGCCGAGCAAAGGGCTGCGGAGCAAGCTCTCAATAGACCCCTTTGAGGTTGTATAGATATGGCTAAGGATAAGGTTGTCTGGGGCTGCTCTTCGTGTGGCCATATGCAGTTGAAATGGACCGGTTCTTGCGGCGGATGTCAAAGCTGGAACACCCTTTCCGAAGAGTTGCAAGCAAAAGAGGTAAAGAGGACGGCTAACTGCCCTTTTCGAGACAACAACCCGATTCTTTTATCTGAGGTTGAACAATGCTCCCAAGCTCGATTGCAAAGTGGGTTGGGAGATCTCGACCGGCTCTTTGGGGGTGGCATTTCAGTCGGGTCGTTGACCTTGATTGGGGGAGAGCCTGGCGTTGGTAAGTCGACCTTGTTGCTCCAATTGGCAAGTTCTCTTGCCGTGCAGGGGAATCGGGTGCTTTATGTCTCGGGAGAAGAGTCGTGCGAACAGACCTCTCTTCGGGCTCGGCGACTTGGCATCGCTCCTTCGAATCTCTTTGTTGTCAGTGAAACGATGTTAGGTGCGATTTTGCACCACGTCGGTCGTTTGAAGCCTCAGTGTTTGATCATCGATTCAGTGCAGATCATCTACAAAGAAGAGCTGAGTTCAGCTCCAGGCTCAGTGGTCCAGGTAAGAGAAGTGACTCATGCGTTAATGTCCTTGGCTAAACAAGATAGAATTACCACATTTTTAATAGGCCACGTGACGAAAAGTGGGGAGCTTGCGGGCCCTCGTGTTCTCGAACATTTAGTTGATACTGTCTTGGAGTTTGAAGGGGAAGTAGAGAAAGGATATCGCCTTTTGAGGGTGAGAAAAAATCGATTTGGACCTACAGAAGAGATTGCCCTTTTTCAGATGAAAGAGGAGGGGCTGTTGGCGTTGGAGAATCCTTCATTGTTCTTTTTGGCAGAACGGAAAAAAGAACTTTTTGGCTCTTCAATTGTGCCGAGTTTAGAAGGGGTGCGCTCGTTTCTCTTGGAGATCCAAGCTCTTGTCACTCCGACTTCGTTCCCTACACCGACACGTCGCTCTACCGGAATTGATGCGAATCGGCTCGCTCTTCTTTTGGCCGTGATGGAAAAGCGAGTAGGCTACCCTCTTCACCACTTTGATGTCTTCGTTGCTTTGACAGGAGGGTTGAAAGTACAAGAGCCGGCTTTAGATCTTGGGATCGTGATGGCTCTGGCTTCTTCGTTTTCAAGCCGCCCCCTACCTTTTGATATGGCTTTTCTAGGGGAGGTAGGTCTTGGAGGAGATATACGAGGTGTGGTCCGGGTTGAGACAAGACTCAAAGAACTTCTCCATATGGGATTTCGTAAGGTGATCTTGCCGAAATTACATCGAGATGAGTTGCAACCTGGCTGGCAAGGGCGCCTCGAATTGATCGGAGTTGATCTTGTCGATCAAGCTATTTCAAGAGTGCTCCAGGCATGAAAGTCCAGGTTGTGGCCAGGGGTTCTCCCTTATCCAGGGTACAGTGTCGGGAGGCTTGGGACTACTGGA
>JAGVDZ010000008.1 GCA_020058465.1 Parachlamydiales bacterium
AACGTGTCATTGTGACCTTCACTCAAAGTGCTGACGACAATGGAGCTCGAATCGGCGCTGAGGTAGAGCTTAAATATGGGTTTTCTTTCCAAGTAGAAACTCAGCAAAAACAAGAACAAGGGAAATTTTCAATTCAATGGGGTCATAGCTACTAATAGGATCTTGCTAAAAACCTTGTCTCAACTTAGAATACTTCTTTAGTCGGGTGAGAATTTTTGAGAGTGAGGTGATTTCATGACGTCCGTTGACACAGTAGATGATGTCCTAAAGACAGAGTTCCGAGGTCCCCTTGCCGAAGTCCCTCAGCCTTATAATAGCCTCACCACGGATAAGGTTCATCAAGCAGCCCTGGCATCCTTGAACACATCGACTAGCTCCTCCTTAAAGATCAGTGAACAAATTCAATTTCCATCATCTGACCTGACTTCCAAGAAAGTCGATACGCTGGCAACGTCCAAGTTGAACCCAAGATCTTTCTCTCCTTGGACACCTCACTCCCCTATTTCAAGGGTCCAAAATCAAGGCATGATCAACCCAGAGTTCCAAGCTCTCGCCGATCGTTTTCGTAGCTTGACACCAGAGACAATCTCTTCTCAAGATATCGAAGATATTCTCCTCTTAAATCAGGTTAAAGAAGAGCTTCAATCCCTTCCAAAAGAGGCTGTTGAATATCCAGAATCGCTCCAGTCCTTACTTCGAAGTCTTGAGACAAGAGGTCTTGCTTGGGCTCCCTTTGAAATTCCGAGGCAAGAGCTCTTGTCTCAAGTGACATCTGTTCTTGAGGAGGCCACCTCCCATGTTTCTTTAGAAGACCTCATTGCCAGAATGACTCCCTTTGTCAATACGACAAGGCGATATCCAAACCCTGTCAAGGAGGTTGTGGAGATCGGCCGTCTGTTTGAAGAAGTCCACTCGAAAAAAGTTAAAGATCTCAAAGATGAGATCAAGGCGATGATTTCTGATACCTCTCTTTTAACCAAGATCCAAGTTGAAATGAGCAAGCTGCCTGATAAAGACAAGATCGAAGTACCCCCGTCTCTTAAAGAGCTGTTAGATCAGGCTCAGAAAAGAGGTCTCACCGAAGCTCATTGGGACCCTTCTAAAACGATCCTTTCTAAAACAGAGAAGGGAGCCATTGGCTTAGCTGTTTCGACAAAAATAGACAACTTGAAAACCGACCTACAGATCAAAATGAACCAGATCAACCAGATCATGCAAAAAATTGCGACAGTCATCGAGATTGTAAAGAAAATGATTGAGCTTGGCAATCGCTTGAGTGGGACCCTGACAAGCAACCAAAGACGTGGAGGCTAATGCCAGAGAGCCTTCCCCCTTTCAAGGTTATTTACCAGGCAGCCTACTTTCAGTATCGAGCTGGTGCTTGGGAAGCTGCCCTTTCTCTGTTTCGTCTCCTTGTCACTTCGGCCCCTTTAGAATCTCTCTTTTGGTTTGGGTTGGGGGCCTGTCTGCAACAATCGCGTCAGTTTGAAAACTCTCTCAAAGCTTGGACAATGAGTGCTCTTTTGAACCCCGAAAACCCTTATGCCTATTTTCATGCCGCTGAATGTTGCCTATCGACGGGTCAGCTACGAGAAGCGGGAAAATTACTGAGCCAAGCTCTTACTTGCGTAGGGACTGCTCACCTTCTCGCTGCAAATATCGAGTGTTTACAAACACAGCATGGGCTTAAAAAGTTTTTATGAGCCGTATCAGTCGAGACTCTTTAGAAGAGCCCATTCTTTATTCAACCTTAAGCTCGCCAGCACTTCCAATCTCTCCAGTAAAGTCTCAAAATAAAGATCTCTATATCACCTCCCCTGACACAGTCCCGACCTCTAACGATGTTTGGTCTGGGCCTCAACTACCCCTACCTGACGACTTTCAGCCCAAGTCTTCTGTCTATTACGATTTAGCTTATGATCTCATCGCCTCGTTTGAAACGCTCGCCTCCGAAGAGGCTCTTCACCTCAAAGATACGCTGCAAACACACCAAAAACAACTTGCTACAATCACAGCTCTCATTGAAACAGTCGTCCAAGAGCATGCAGAAGCCGTGCGCAAAAAAGAAGCTTTTGGCACCTTCGAACAGCTTATCAAGGCCTTTGCCTATTCAGGCTCCATTGCTTTAGGGGTCCTTTGTTTGGCCTCAGGTGCCGGTACTTTGCCCGGCTCTTGTCTAATCGCATCGGGATCAGCGGGCCTATTTGCACAGCTTTCATCAACCTTTTCTTGGAGTGAAAAGGTCCTTTCCTATGTCACGACTGACGAACAAGCCCAAAAATGGGCTCGGATGATTGAAACTAGCTGTCTTTACCTATCGATAGCACTCGGCATCGTGGGTATTGTCACTGGTGGCTACTCAACTGCGTTTGCCAAGGGGATCGATCCTCCCCTTCAAAAAGTTGCCCAAGCCTGGGGCATTGTCTCAACCTGTCTTCAACTTGGCTCCCAAGTGGGTTCTTCCTTCGCAGACAGAACAAAACTCCATCTTGACGGAAAACTGCGCCGACACCACCTAGCTCAAGAGCTGATCCAACAGGCGATCAAAGAGCTGATCCAACGGGCGGCAATTCAACAGGACTCGACAAGACAGTGGCTAGAG
>JAGVDZ010000014.1 GCA_020058465.1 Parachlamydiales bacterium
GAGGGTCAAAGACTTGCCTGGGGTGCGCTATCACATCGTGCGTGGGTCCTTAGACTGCGCTGCCGTTAAAGATCGAAAACAGTCCCGCTCTAAGTATGGAGCTAAACGACCTAAGTAATGCACAAAAGCGGCCTGTATGCCGTTTTTCTCTCACCGAAGAGACTTGACAATCGAAACCAGTCTCTTCGGCGAGAGGGTCCCTCAAGATCTGGGGGCCGGATGAAGAACAAAATAAAGCACAAAGGAATGTTCCTCTATGTCTCGACGACGACGCTCTTTCAAAAGGGTCATTGAACCAGATCCCGTGTACCAAAGTCACCTCATCGCCAAGTTTATCAATAAGTTGATGCTCGGTGGCAAAAAGGCTGTGGCTCGCAAGATCGTGTACCAGGCACTGGAGGGTTTCGTGGCTCGCATCAAAGGGGATGACCCTTTGAAGGCCTTTGAAATCGCTATCGATAATGCTAAGCCCTCTTTGGAAGTCAAAACTCGTCGAATTGGGGGTACTAACTATCAAGTGCCCATTGAAATTGCTCCCGACAGGCGCGTTGCGATGGCAATGCAATGGATCATCCAGTTTTCTCGTAAAAAGCCTGGACAGAGCATGAAAGAAGCTCTCACCTCTGAGCTCAGTGCCTGCTACACCAACGAGCCTTGTGCAACCATCAAGAAAAAAGAAGACACCCACAGAATGGCAGAAGCCAATCGGGCTTTTTCTCATTACAGCCGATTCTAAAGAGTGACCATGTATAAACGTGCCGATAAAGACCGACTGCAGAATGTCCGCAACGTGGGGATTATGGCCCACATCGATGCGGGCAAAACCACGACCACCGAACGGATCCTTTTCTACTCAGGGCGACTTCATAAAGTTGGTGAGGTACATGAAGGGGCTGCTACGATGGACTTCATGGAGCAGGAACGAGAGCGAGGCATCACCATTACCTCAGCTGCCACGACCGTCTACTGGAAAGATTGTAAGATCAATATCATCGACACCCCCGGTCACGTCGACTTCACAATCGAAGTCGAGCGCTCCCTCAGAGTCCTCGACGGGGCCGTCGCTGTCTTCTGTGCTGTAGCAGGGGTCCAACCTCAGTCTGAGACTGTGTGGAGACAAGCCGACCGCTACGGTGTACCCCGCATTGCCTTCGTCAACAAAATGGACCGAACGGGTGCCGACTTCTTCAAAGCAGTCGCCTCAATGAAGGATAAGCTCCACGCCAATGCCATCCCTGTCCACTGTCCTATCGGAGCTGAAGGAGACTTCAAGGGTATGGTCGATCTCGTCAATATGAAGGCCTATCTCTTCCACGACGAAACGATGGGAGCTAAGTACACAGTTGAAGAGCCTCCTGCAGACCTCCTCGAGCAGTGTACAAAGATGAGGATGACCCTCTTAGAAGAGCTTGCCACGATCGATGAGGCCAACGAAGACTTCATGATGAAGGTCCTCGAAGCACCCCACTCCCTGACCGAAGAGGAGATCCACGCCGTGATTCGAAAAGGGGTGATTGACAACAAGTTAACCCCTGTCCTCTGCGGCACTGCCTTCAAAAACAAGGGGGTCCAACAGATCCTCGACGGTATCGTCCGATGGATGCCTTCCCCAATCGATCGGGGTGCCACTAAGGGACACAAAGTCGATTCTGATGAGGAGTTGTCTCTCATTCCCGACGATGCTCAGCCCCTGTCTGCTTTGGCCTTCAAAGTCATGACCGACCCTTATGTGGGACGTATCACCTTTGTCCGTGTCTATAGCGGTATCTTGTCAAAGGGCTTGACAGTTTTCAACTCGACCAAAGGAAGAAGTGAAAGGATCTCTCGCCTCCTTGAAATGCATGCCAACCAAAGACAAGACCGAGACGCCTTCTTCACTGGAGATATCGCCGCTTGCATTGGACTGAAAAATACAACCACAGGCGATACCCTCTGTACCGAAGATAAGCCTTTAGTCCTAGAGAAGATGAATTTTCCCGATCCTGTGATTTCCATGGCGATCGAGCCTAAATCGAAGGGGGATCGAGAAAAGCTTGCCTTGGCTCTTTCTGCTATGGCTGAAGAAGATCCCACCTTCCGTGTACAGAGCAATGAGGAAACAGGCCAAACGATCATTCGAGGCATGGGAGAGCTTCACTTAGAGATCATTAAAGATCGGATGTTCCGAGAGTTTGCAGTCGATGCTAATGTTGGAAAACCCGAGGTTTCTTATAAAGAGACGATCTCAGTCCCTGGCAAATCAGAGATGAAATATGTCAAGCAGACAGGCGGTCGAGGACAGTATGCCCACGTCTGTCTAGAGATCGAACCCAATGAACCGGGTAAAGGGTCAGAAATTGTCAGTAAAATCGTCGGCGGCGTCATCCCCAAAGAGTATATTCCAGCTTGTATCAAGGGGATTGAAGACGGTTTGTCCACGGGAGTCTTAGCAGGCTATCCTCTCATTGATATGAAGGTGGCTATCACCTTCGGTTCGTATCACGATGTCGACTCCAACGAGATGGCCTTTAAAATTTGTGCCTCCATGGCTCTGAAAGATGCGGCAAGAGGGGCAAAGCCTATTTTATTAGAACCCATCATGAAGGTGGTCGTCACCACCCCAGAGGGCAACGTGGGGGATGTGATTGGCGATCTCAATCGTCGTCGGGGCAAAATCCTCGGCCAAGAGACCTCTCGAGGGACTGTTATCGTTGAGTCCGAAGTCCCCTTAAGCGAAATGTTTGGCTATTCGACAATCCTCCGTTCAATGACATCGGGCCGGGCTACTTACACAATGGAGCCAAGCCACTTTGAACGAGTTCCCACAAAAATCCAAGAAGAAATTATGAAAAAGTAAAGGTTATGGCTACAGGTAAA
>JAGVDZ010000194.1 GCA_020058465.1 Parachlamydiales bacterium
CGTCGATGATCGCCTTTTCAATCAAGCAATCTTCCCCGATCCCAATCGGGTATAGTGGGGAAGATGGGGGCATATAAAAATGATTTCCCATGATGACACTTTGTTGGATGGAAGAGCCTTTTTGAATGTGGGATCGAAGTCCTATGACACTATCGTGGATGTCTTGAGCTGCAATTGTACTGCCTTCGCAAATAATGGATCGAGTGATCTGGGTGGCTTCGATTTTAGGCCCAGGGAGGAAGGTGGGACGTGTGTAGATTGGATTGAGTTCATCGTACGTGTTGAGCTTTTTTTGGCGAGGTAGGGCAAGACTTAGATTGGCAAGATAATAGGCTTCTATCGTGCCGACATCTTCCCAGTATCCGTTGTAGATGTAGCCGTAAGTTTTTTTTGTCTGTAGGGCTGTTTGAATGAGGTGGTAGCCGAAGTCATTTCTTAAGTCTTCTGTAAGAAGATCGATCAAAGCTTGTCTTGTGAAGACATAAATCCCCATCGACCCTAGATAATGAGAAGGATCGGCATCGAGGCAATACAATGAAAACTCTTTATCCTGGGTCGGCTTTTCGACAAATGAGGCTACAACTAAAGAAGAGGTGAGTTTTAAAAGGCCCATTCGACAGGCCTCTTTTCTAGGGACAGCCATGCATGCGATTGTCAAGTCGGCATGGGTCTCTTTGGCTTGTTTGATGAGCTCTTGAAAGTCGAAGTTATAGATCTGATCGCCCGATAGGATTAAGAAGTAATCGGCAGGAGATTTCAAAAGGGTAGGAAGATTTTGTCGAACAGCATCGGCTGTCCCTCGGAACCATGTTCTCTCCCCCTTTTCATTTTCTTGAGGCGTCAGTACGTCGATATAACCTGGGTGAAAGAGATCAAAGTAATAAGATTGAGACACATGATGTTCTAACTCAGCTGATAGATACTGAGCTAGAATAAAAATTTGGCAAAAGTTGGAGTTGATGGCATTGGAAATGGGAATATCGATTAGCCGATAACGGCCCCCATAAGGGACGGCAGGTTTGGCATGGTGCAGTGTCAAAGGGTACAACCTTTTTCCCTTGCCCCCTGCTAGGATAATGGTAGCGACCTCTACAGGCTTGATGCGCATTGACACTCGACCCCATCTTTTTGCACCATAAAGATCGGGAGGTTGTCAGGCAAGAGGTCTATAAGAACAAAGACGCGTTATAGCTCGACCGGACGAAAGGTCCGGCATAGACTTGTTTTAGGCCAATATTCTTTCCAAAGAGGGTCCAATGAGCAAATAGGTCGGGATGGATGAATTCACGTACCCTCAATTTTTTGCGACTTGGTTGTAGATATTGTCCGATGGTGACGACTTCACAACCCTCGTCTAGAAGGTCCCGGAGGGTCTGTTCGACCTCCTCAACGGTTTCCCCAAGGCCTACCATGAGGCCTGATTTGATCAATTGGCATGTGGAGGATCGTCGAGCATGATTTAAGAGGGAAAGACTTCTTCGGTAAGACGCTTTATGACGGACATGGGGAGACAGACGCTCTACTGTCTCAATATTGTGATTAAAGACCTGGGGGTGTGCATCCAAGACCCTGTCGAGACAGTCGAGCCTTCCTGCAAAGTCAGAGGTCAACACTTCCACTGTCGTCGTCGGATTTAAAGATCGGATGACCTGGATGATGGAGGCAAGATGAGAGGATCCTTGATCCTCGAGGTCATCGCGAGCGACCATCGTGACTACAGCGTGGGCAAGACCTAGCCTTTGGACTGATTGGGCGATTCTCAAGGGCTCGTCCTCTTCAGGGAGGAGAGGTGTTTTGGCAAAGTCAATCTCACAAAAGCTACAGTTGCGGGTGCAAGCCTTGCCGAGGGCTAGAAATGTCGCTGTTTTTTTCGTATAACATTCTTTGCGGTTGGGGCACTTCGCTTCTTCACAAACTGTATTGAGACGGAACTCTTTGAGGACAGTCTCTGTGGCAAACCTTTCACCTCCTTTGGGCAGGGGGTGGTGTAGCCAAGAGGGAAAACGGCCCCTTCCTTCGACTTCTGGATTGTCGGGAAGAACGTTGAGTTTTGAGCTCATGAAGGCCTCTTTGGAGGTAGGTGGATGGGGGTTTTAAGGCCTAGGGCTGCAGCTTCGAGCCATCCCTCTGCCAGGGTGGGATGGGCGTGGATTGTGGCGGTGACGCAAGGAAGAGTCAGCTCATTTTCAATCGCAAGGGCCATTTCTCCGATGAGATTTGATGCGTTGTGGCCGATCACAATCGCACCTAAAATGGCCTGTGTCTCTTTATGAGATAAGATTTGGCAAAACCCTTCCGTATGTCCTATGGCTTGCGCCTTACCGAGGGCTTGGAAAGGGAAGGTGGCGACATCGAATGGGATATTCTGCTGATGTAAAATGGCTTCATCCAGCCCTACAGTAGCTACTTCAGGGTAGGTGAAGATTACGGCAGGAACAGCATGGTAATGCATGGTTTTGGGAACTCCAAGAGCGTGACAAGCAGCCACCATCCCTTGATGGGAAGCGACGTGAGCGAGCATCGAAATACCTGTGAGATCGCCGATGGCGTAGATTCCAGACACTTCAGTTTCCATGGAAGCACTGACCTCGATGGCGCCTCGAGAGGTGGTCGTGAGACCTGCTTTGGAAAGGCAAAGCCCTTCTGTATACACTGTGCGACCGGCAGCGATAAGAACAGAGTCAGCTTCGAGAGTCTGCTTTTGATTGAAGTGGATTTGAAGATTTTTTGGATGAGGATCAATCTTGTCCACCTTGGCATTAGCATGGATCTGGATCCCTTGCGCTTTGAACGTCTGGGTCATGAATTTGGCCACTGTCTCTCCCTGTAGACTCAAAATGGAGGGGAGTGCTTCGAAGATCGTCACTTGACTGCCAAGAGCTTGGAATAAGGAGGCAAACTCGCAGCCGATATAGCCACCTCCGACGATGGCCAACCTTGTTGGGATATGATCAATATTTAAAAGACCTGTCGAGTCGAAGATCCTGGGGTCATTCATTGGAAGTGTTTTTAAGTGTAGCGGCTTAGAGCCTGTTGCCAGGATGATTTTGGGGGCTTCGAGAAGACTTGATGTTGTGGTACCCTTGACCCGGAGAAGATAGGGGGATTCGAAGGCGGCTCGACCCTTGATTATTTCGATACGATTGGATTCCAAAAGACCTTGGAGACTCTTTCGGATTTGTGTAATGACCTTATCTTTTCTTGCTTGAATGACTGGAAAATCGACTTGGATGGGGCCTGTCCGAATACCCAACTCTCCAGCTCTTTTGCAAGCGTGCAGGAGTTCTGCGCTAGCAAGAAGGGTTTTGCTCGGGATGCACCCGACATTGAGGCACGTCCCCCCTAAGTGTTCTTGTTCTACAAGTGCGACGTGGGCCCCCATCTGTGCCGCGACGATGGCGGCGACATAACCTCCGGGGCCTGCTCCGACAACGACAAGATCAAAAGGGTTTTTCATGATACTCCATTCAGAGGTAAGGGTACTGGAATTAGGTTTTTTTTTGTCGATTTTTGAGGACTGTCCAAAAAACGGCACGAAGTGGTTTACTAGAGTGTACGATGAAGCCGAAGAAAAAACGACAAAAGCTCTGCCCCAGTTGTGAGGGGGAGGTTGATCTTGACGTGATTGTCTGCCCATTTTGTGCAGCCGATCTTCGTCTTGTGATGAGTGACTCTTTCCGGACCGGTAGAGAGTATGGGGCCAAAGATCCGATCTCTTCGCTCTACCCTCCTTATGCCAATGCTGCGGTTTCCGGAGCCGAG
>JAGVDZ010000156.1 GCA_020058465.1 Parachlamydiales bacterium
CAAGATCGAAAAGGGCCTCTTGGATCACTTGTTTTATCTCCAAACACTCTGTGTCTTCTAAACTGGGTGCATGTTCCGCCCGCATCTCTAGCAAAAAAGGGAGGGTGATCTCTTGTGGATCGAGCTGGAGTTCTCGACTCATACTGAGAAAGTGGCGCTGCAGATCCTTTAAGTAACGAAGGTCTGTTCTAAAAGCTCCTTGTTGTTGCAGGTCCCCTTGTAAAAATAGACGCACCATGACATGCCCTCTCAAGATATGTTGAGCCACTGTATGGCGAATCTCATGTTCGAGTCCAAAAAATTCTTTCGAAGCGATCACCTGAATGTCCAGATGACGACGATTCACCGAGGCAATCTCGCAAACAACGAGCCTTTCTCGAATCACCGCTTGCTTTCTTCCAAAGCCCGTCATGCTCTGCGTCATCCAGTGCACCCCTTACATAATCTCATACCGAACATCACAAATAATACCAAACGTAAGAAGTCTATTCCCAGGTTGAGTACGAATCCTTCTTTAAAAATGAGCGACGATGGCATGGGCTAGGTCCCAGTTTTACCAATATTTCTCGATGGAGCTTCGTAGGATAGCCTTTATGAAGGTGAAAGTGGTACTCCGGATATTCTTGATGTAACTGTACCATAATCCGATCACGTGTGACCTTAGCTATGACAGAGGCAGCAGCAATGGATAAAGACTCAAGATCCCCCTTCACAATCGCCATCGCCGGAATAGGGGTGACCGGGCACTGGTTGCCATCGATCAAGAGATAGTCAGGCACCATGGGTAACGCGCCGACAGCTCTTTGCATAGCTAAGAGAGTCGCTTGCAAAATATTGATCTTGTCAATCTCCAAGGGAGTCGATAGGCCAATTCCGTACGCAATGCCACAATGACGTTCCATGATGTCAAAGAAAACTTGTCTTTTCCGTGGCGTCAGTCGCTTACTATCTGTCAGTCCATCGAGCTCGAAATCATCCGACAAAATACAGGCGGCAGCGACCACGGGGCCTGCCAAAGGACCTCTCCCAGCTTCATCGATCCCAGCTACAGACCGATAGCCCAGAGCCTGTCGACCTTGTTCCCACTTTCTCGATGTAACACCAAACACCACAAACAACTTCACATTGGAACTGAAAGTTTAAGAAGATGGAGACTCAGTTTTAGCTTTACTCTCCCTGCGCTCCTTTACTTTCGATTTTTTACCGGATCTACCCTCAAGGTAGTAGAGCTTTGCTCTGCGTACTTTCCCAAGGCGGATTACCTCAATATGAGAAATCCTTGGGCTATGTAACATAAAGGTACGATTCATACCCGAACCATAAGCTGTCCGATACAACGTAAATGTTTCAGAAAGACCCGTCCCTCGTTTGGCAATGACAACCCCCGTAAAGGCCTGAACCCTTTCTTTACCCCCCTCTTCAACGATGCGAGTATCTACACGCACCGTATCTCCCACACGAAACGAGGGCCTCCCTGACTGCTTGGCTCCCGCTTCAATTTCTTCAATCCACTGACTGCGACTCACGTTACCTTCTCCTTCATCAAATCGGGACGAACCCGGGCTGTTTTATTGATAGCTTGCTGTTTTCTCCATGCGGCGATCTTAACATGATCTCCCTGCCATAACACCGGAGGAACAGACTTTCCTTCAAAGACCCTAGGCCTCGTGTAATGGGGCGCATCGAAAATCCCATCTTCGAAAGAATCTTGATGCGTGGCCTCGGGATGCCCCACGACGCCCGGCAAGAGTCGGACGACTGCGTCGATGAGGACCAGGGCTGCAGGACAACCTGAAGTCAAGACATAATCACCAATACTAATTTCTTCGTCCACCTCTTCTAACACCCTTTCATCTACCCCTTCATAATGACCCGACAACAAAACTAGATGTGATTTTACAGCAAGCTCTCGACACTTTTTGGCTGTTAAGAGCTTCCCTTGGGGGGAAAGATAGACGACACACGAATCACTTCGCCGCACCGATCGAACCGCCCGCACAACAGGACCTGCCATCATCACCATTCCAGGGCCACCTCCAAAAGGGCGATCGTCCGCCCTACGTCCCTTCTCTTCAGAAAACTGACGAATATTGAGCGACCGGAAAGAGACAATACCTTCCTTGAAAGCCCTGCCCAACAAGCTTAGAGCAAGGGGTACCTCAAAATACTCTGGAAATAGTGAAAGGACATCGATCTCCACAGTGGCTAACTCTAAGACTTAGGCAAGGGTGGAGTCTGTTTCACTCGGTCCTTTCTCTTAGCTCTTCTCTTAGCCACAGCAACCACTTTTTTCTGACGTAGTTCCTTTAAAAAATCAGGAGCACTCCGTCGCACTAAAGCCGTCACAGCCTCTGAGATCGAAGCACCCACACCTACCCAATGGGCAACTCTACCCATGTCGAGACGAAACTCCTTATCATCCTTCCCAGCCGGATCATACCAACCCAATCTCTCGATATACTTACCATCTCGAGGGGATCTTTCATCAGCAAGAACAATCCGAAAATTTCTTCTACCTGTGACCCCTTGCTGTCTCATACGAATTACAAGCGCCATGTATTACCTTCTTATTTAGTTCACTTTGGAAAAATCTCCATACCTTTCAATTTTTTCTTCATTGAAGGCATGTCCTTAAAGAGCTTTTTCGCCTGTTTAAAATTATTCACAAGTCTGCCTACTTGGTCGAAAGGAACCCCACTACCTTTAGCAATTCTCTTTTTCCTTGCAATGCAAAGTTCCACTTTTTCTGACCTCTCGTCAGGAGTCATCGAATAAATCAAAGCTTCCATCTGCCGAAATTGTCCATCCGATACATCAGTGTCGAATAAAGAACCCACCTGAGGAATCATCTTTAAAAGCCCACTCAGAGAACCCATCTTTTTCAAGCGCCCCATCTGCTTGAGGTAGTCTGTGTAGGTGAATGAAGCCGTCAGAAGCTTCTCTTTCATCTCCAACGACTGCTCTTCATCGAAATGTTCCTTGGCTTTTTTGACCAAGTTAACAACATCACCCATCCCTAAAATTCTATCGGCCATCGATTTAGGGTGAAATAACTGGAGATCTTCAATCGCCTCTCCAACCCCTTCAAACTTCAACGGCTTGCCCGTTACATCAAAAATCGAAAGAGCACATCCCGCGCGAGCATCTCCATCTAGCATGGTGAGAATGGAGCCTGTAATACCCACTTTTCGATCAAACTCTAACACTGTGTTCACCGCGTCCTGCCCAAGCGTTGCATTGGCAACAAAAAGGACCTCCTGAGGTGTCACTTTCTTTTTTAAGATCGCCAACTCTTCCATGAGATCTTCATCAAGATGAAGCCTTCCTGCAGTGTCGAAAAGCACCACTTGATACCCTCTCTCCTTGGCATAAGAAAAGGCCTTCTCTGCTACAACAAGAGGATCCCGTTCATGATCCAGCGAGAACAAGTCGAGACCTGCTTTTTCAGAAAGAACCCGTAGCTGCTGCACGGCCCCCGGCCTTTGCAAATCACAAGCCACTGTCAATATTTTTTTACGAGGAAAGTGTTTAACAATGTAGCGACCCAGTTTGGCCACTGTTGTTGTTTTACCCGCCCCCTGAAGACCACATACCATGATGCTCGATAAAGGCCCCTGAAGAGAGAGTACCGATTCTTGACTTCCCATCAAAGAGACAAGCTCTTCATGAATAAGCTCAATAAACTGCTCACCTGGCCGAACACCCTTTAAAAGGGCGCCTCCAAGGATTCGTTCTTTCACCCTTTTGACAAATCGACTTGCCACTTGGTACTGCACATCAGCCTCAAGCAAGGCCAAGCGAACTTCACGAACCGCCGCTGCAATGTTATCTTCGGTTAAGTACTTCCGACTTGGCAGCAGAGCGGCCAGCTTTTGCAGTTTAGAGGTAAGACCTTGAAACATATGCCTGATAAACCCTTTCCGAGGGAGAGAGCATAACTGAATCTAGGAGAGGGCTTCAAGGAAAAAGAAGCGATCCACTCCAGCTAGATCTTGATAGACCTTCTTTTGCCTCCAAAATATGGGAGAAAAAAATTTTGTAACAACATCCAACTGACCTATCCCTAACTCCAATGCCAAAACACCACCTGGTCGAAGAAAAGCGATCACCTCTTCAGCAAGTCTGCGGTATAGATCGAGCCCATCTTCACCCCCAAACAAGGCCAGCTCGGGCTCAAATTCAACCACAGAGCGATCAAGACGGTCCCGATCTCGAAGAGCTACGTAAGGGGGGTTCACCACAATCATATCGGCCATTTCACCTTGAAATGGCTGTAAAAAGTCTCCTTGGACGATTCGAACATCGAGGTCATAGCGGTCGCGATTATGTTTGGCAATTTTAAGGGCATCCCCACAAATATCCGACAATGTCACTGCCAATCTAGGGCAATGATATTTCAAAGCAAGACCAAGGCACCCACTTCCTGTGCAAACGTCCCAAAGGGTCCACCCTTGCTGTCTTGTCTCAATATACTTCAAAACAAGCTCCCACAGAAGCTCTGTCTCAGGCCTCGGGATCAGTACAGAGCGTCCAACTGCAATATCTAAGCCCCCGAAAGGGACAAAACCGATCAGGTAAGCTAACGGTTCACCCTGGTCTAGCCTCTCGAGCCCTTCTTCAAACTGTAAGATCCTTGCTTCATCAAAAGATCGCTCGAGCACCCAAGGCAAATCGGCAAGAGAGCACGAAGCTACGTGAGCTAACCAACGTAGCCTTTCAACTCTCTCCATCCCATCAAAGGAGTCGACGACATATCGATAATAGCCGCACAAAAGGCTCATTGAAGCTTTTGCTCATAGAAATATTGAATCAGAGGAAGAATCAAAAGGTCCAGCTCCCCTTCCATAAATCGGTCTAAATTATAGATCGTCAAAGAAATACGGTGATCTGTAACACGATTTTGAGGGAAGTTATAAGTACGAATCCGCCCTGAGCGATCTCCACTTCCCACCTGTTGTTGACGCAACGATGAAGTCTTTTCTGCTTCAGATCTTCTTTTCTCTTCGGAGATCTTCGCCAACAAAAGTCTCATCGCCTTTTCCTTGTTCTTATGCTGACTCCGTTCATCTTGACATGCCACAACGATACCTGTCGGCAAATGGGTCAATCTAACAGCTGAATCGGTTCGATTGACATGCTGTCCTCCAGCTCCAGACGCCCTATAAGTATCGACTCTGAGATCCTTATCTTCGATGACAACCATTTCATCATCAGAAGGCTCAAGAAGAATTGCCACTGTCACAGCTGAGGTATGAATACGACCCTGCGTTTCGGTCGCAGGAACCCTTTGCACTCGATGAATCCCCGCCTCATATTGCATACAGCGGTGAACCTGATCCCCTGATAATGAAACGATGTACTCTTTATAGCCTCCAAGCTCTGACTCCGAACTCGACAACAACTCGACAGCCCATCCCTTCTGAACAGCATAATTGCGATACATTCTAGCACAATCGGCCACAAAAAGAGCGGCCTCATCCCCCCCTGTTCCAGCACGGAGCTCTAGAATAATACTCCGACTGTCTAAGGGATCGGGAGGGATCAGCAAAAATTCAACTTTCTGACGAAGAGTCTCTTGTTTCTTTCGAAGCAAGCCCGCCTCTGCTTCGAGAAAGTCTTTCATAGCCAGATCTGTCTCCTCGATCTGCAAGAGCTCATACTCCCGCAGCTCCTTGTCAACAGAGAGCAGCGACTCCCAAGTCTCTTTTAGCGAAGAAAGATAGGCAAACTCTTGAGATAACTTGCGATACAAGGGCTGATTTTGAAGAACCTCAAAAGAGGCAAGCTCTTCCTCCAACCTCCCCAGGCGGGACAAAAGACGTTGCAACTTACTTTCAATCAAGATCGCTTTTGCCTTTTCGTCTTCTTCACAGTCAACTCAGCTTGCTTTGCCTGAGCTCTTTGAAGCTCTTCACTCTTTCTTTTGTATTTTTTCTGAAACTTGTCAATATGCCCCTCAGCATCGATCAAGTCATCAGACCCTCTAAAAAAAGGGTGGGATGAAGAGGAGATGGGCACACGCACCACGGGATAGTCTTTTCCTTCAAATTTTTCCTTTTCAGACGGGCGAAGAGTGCTCCCGATAAGGTACTTTGTCCCTGTTGCTGAATCGACAAACAAAACTTCTTGAAACGACGGATGGAGATTTTCTTTCATATATTCCCTTAAATCACAAGTGAAAGGCTAGGTCAGGGGCCCACCTCACCACTGTTCACCTAAGCTTTCAGGACTCTTCTTTCCTAAAAAAATCTCAATCATGAAAGGCCAAGTACTGGAAAAAACTCACCTGTGAGGCAGGCCTGAGGGGCCCATTGTAAAAGATCTCTCCTGATTAGAGCAACTTCTAAAGCATCATCGCCCCTCCTCTTGCAAAAGAGGATTTCTTTTTTAGGGCTTCTGCTGCATCGACAAGAAAGCATCCGCTGACAAAAGTCCGTGCAACACCCCCTCTTCATAACGAAATAAAGGGTGCATTTCAAGCTCCGGGAAATCGTTGGGTTGCCAAAGATCATCTTCAACTGCCTGGGGCACAATTCGACGAGCCACCTCCAATAATTTTTTCTTCTGATAAATAATCATGTCTCTTAGAGGGCCTTGATTCGTCATCATCGTACCAAATATCAGATCTCAGTAGAGGCGCATCGCGAATGGTATTACTTTTCTCGATGCCTCTGTTTACGGAAAAACTGTCGCATCAAATCTGCTGCCTCTTCTTGTAAAATACCGTGACTCACCTTAATCCTATGGATGGGATGAGAAGCTCCCAACACATTCACCCAACTACCCCCAGCCCCAACCCGTAAGTCGGGAGCTCCCCACACAACCCGATCTACTCTAGCCAAGAAAAGAGCTCCCGCACACATACAACAAGGCTCCGGGGTAACGTAGAGAGTCGTTCCCTTCAAACGCCAATTACCTCGATCTTCAAAGGCAGCACTTAAACATAGCATTTCTGCGTGTGCTGTCGCATCACAAAGAGTTTCAACTTGGTTATGACTACGCGCCACAATACGCCCATCCAACACCAAAACAGCACCCACCGGCACCTCATCGACAGCCAAAGCCTTGCTTGCTTCTTTCATAGCTTCTTTCATAAACTGTAGATCTGATTCGAAATAGACTGAATCATCATTCATATAAACACCAATTTTAGTTTATATATCACATAAATAATTTTTCGTTGTAACTATAATTATATATATCGATAAATTTCTAACACCCTTGTGTGAGATCGCTTTTGCTGCTGAAATGAAAGAGGTAACGTTGAATCTTAATCCCTTTTCCATTAGACTGGGTGCATCCTAAAATTCCATTATAGAGGAGTGATCCCTCCATGTCTCTAGACAAAGGCACCAAAGAAGAAATCACTAAGAAATTCCAGCTACACGAAAAAGACACTGGCTCCGCAGACGTTCAGATTGCAATTTTGACAGAGAGGATCTTAGAGTTGAATGAGCACCTTAAGGCGGCCCCCAAGGATCACAGTTCCAGGCTTGCGCTCGTCAAGCTTGTAGGGCAACGGCGTAAATTGCTCGATTACCTTAATTCCACAGATACCAAACGGTATAAAAGTCTTGTTGTTCGCCTGAACCTTAAAAAGTAGCTCTAAAAAAGGTCTGTCGTCCCCTTATGGCCATCCTACCCCTCTCCTAAAACAGGAGAGGGGTTTTGCTTGCCGGAGAGGTGGTTTAATCGGGACTTCTTGCGTTGAATATACACAAATGAATTCAAAATTTGGGAATTTGACAAGGAGGTAGCTTGGCATTCATCTTTCTGAAGCAGCTAAACTTAAAAAGTTTAGCGATACCAAGAAAGGTGAATTCCAAGCGTCACCGACACTGTCAAAAACCAACTTTTGAGTTCATTTGTGTATATGATGCATCCCTCCATGGATCAACTTCTACCCAAAGAGGGATCCGTCTGCAAGGTTTCGTCGACTATAAAGCTGGGGTTGGCTTACACTGGGCCGAAAATCACGTCCCAGTGAAGCGTCCGTGCAAAGCCGTATTCCAGATTTTTGGCTTCACCGAATGATAGGATCTTGATTAACTCTTGTGTTGAATGGGAAGAGTGCTCTTAGTCGCTATCTTCTCAAATTCCCCGCAAAGGCATCAAATTCCTAATAAGTTGAATACGATTGCTGGATGGGCAAATTTAAAGTCGCGCGTGGCCCCGTTCGTCGACGTGGCATGGCTTTGACCCTCCTAGAGGTCGCCACAATGGACCTTGGGTAGTCCACGCCGTTTGGTACAAGACAAGGTGGATCACCTTTGGTCCTACGGGACGGACTGTAATAAAACAAGTAAGGCTTCATATATGAAACAAGATGTAGAAACTCTACAAATTTTAGTCAACAAAACACCTATCACCCTTGAAACAGGTAGGATCGCAAGACAAGCTAATGGCTCTATCCTGCTTCGATGTGGGGAAACTGTCGTGTTTGCTTCAGCCTGTATGGCTCCCACAGCCTCTGAAGAGATTGATTTCTTCCCATTACGAGTCGACTACCAAGAGCGTTTTTCATCTGTGGGTCGAACGGCAGGTGGTTTCATTAAAAGAGAAGGGCGCCCTTCAGAGAGAGAAATTCTCGTTTCTAGACTCATTGACCGCCCCCTCAGACCCCTTTTTGAAGAGGGCCTTTATAGCGAAACACAGCTGTTAACCTACGTCTACTCTTATGACGGCATCCATATGCCCGACGTGCTGGCCATCTGCGCTTGTTCAGCCGCCCTTGTCATTTCCGACATCCCTTTGATCAAACCTGTGGGAGCTGTCCGTGTGGGTCGTATCGACGAACACTGGGTCATCAACCCATCTCCAACCCAGATGGCCAACTCCACCCTTGACCTTGTCATAGCTGGGACAGAAGAGGCTGTTTTAATGATCGAAGGCTATTGTGACTTTCTCTCCGAAGCAGAAGTCCTATCTGCCATTGAAGCAGGGCATCAAGCCATCGCCCATTTCTGCCACGAGCTCCACCTATGGGCTCAAAAAATCGGTAAACCTAAAAATCGATCTACCCTCCGGACTATACCAAAAGAGCTCCGTCAGACAGTCGACTCTTCTATGACCTCGCTTGTCGAATCAGCTCTTTTGATCCCCACAAAAACAGATCGAGAACAGGCGCTGAAGCAAATTGAAGGGACTCTTTTGACTCAATTTTGTTCTGAATCGGCCCCTTTGTACCGTAAAACAGATGTGCTTTTCACCTACAAAGAGCTCCGTGCAAAAGTGCTTAGAAATTTCATCATCCAAGAGCAGAGACGTATCGATGGACGCCGTCTTAATGAAGTTCGCCCTATCTCGATTGAACAATCGATCTTACCAAGAG
>JAGVDZ010000099.1 GCA_020058465.1 Parachlamydiales bacterium
ATCGGCTATCGCTGGGCGCAGAATCTCAAGTCTTACGAAGCTTCTGAAAAAAAGCTTCTCCATATTTTGGAAAGGCTGCCCAACCTCCCTCGAGATGAGGTCCCGGTTTCCCTCAGTCCTGCCGACAGCCGTTGTCTCCACAAAGTCGGGTCTAAACCATCATTTCCGTTCCCCTTTCGCCACCACCTCGAGCTGAATGATAAGCTCGGACTTTTTGACTTTGAAAGGGGGGCTAAGCTTTCAGGTTCTAACTGGCCTGTCTACACGAACATGGGAGCCAGGCTCGAGTGGGCCCTCATTCAATATATGCTCGATACTCATGTTCGGAGCGGCTATATCCAAGTCCTTCCCCCCCTACTTGTTAGAGCAGAGGCCCTTTATGGGGTAGGACAGCTGCCTAAATTTCAAGATCAGCTTTTTCAACTGCACGACAAGGAGTTTCCCCTCTACCTGATTCCAACAGCTGAGGTGAGCTTGAATGGCCTGCACATGGACGAAATTATTGAAGCTGAAAAGCTCCCTCTTCTTTACACCTCTTACACCCCCTGCTTTCGAAGGGAGGCGGGTGCCGCAGGGTCCCAAGAAAGAGGATTGATCCGTATGCACCAGTTCAATAAGGTCGAGCTCTTTGCTTTCACAGTCCCCGACATGAGTGAAGAGATCTTTTCTCGTATGCTGCAATCTGCAGAAAGCATCCTTCAAGGTCTGGGTCTTCACTACCGGGCCATGCTATTAAGCACAGGCGACACCTCATTTGCAGCTGCTAAAACTATCGATCTAGAAGTGTGGCTTCCTGGACAAAATCGTTATTACGAAGTCTCTTCTGTCTCCCACTGCTCTGATTTTCAGGCGAGGAGATCGAAAATCCGCTACCGTAAAGGCAAAGATAAACCCTCCTTCGTCCATACACTCAATGGCTCCGGACTTGCTACCTCCCGTCTCATGGTGGCGATCTTGGAAAATGGACAAAGAGAAGATGGTTCTGTTCTTGTCCCAAAAGTTCTCCTCCGCTATTTAGGAGATGAGTACGCTGTCTTACATCCCCAGTTATCTTGATACACAGATTCATACCAGGTGCACCCCTGTCCCATGCCTAAGACTCCAAAACATCATCGTCTCACTTCCACCTTTGCCTCATTCATCGAACACTCCTTGAGCCCCTTCCATGCTGTCGAAACCCTGAGTCAACATCTCAAAGACCAGGGGTTCATTCAACTTGACCCGACAGAAAAATGGTCTCTTCAAGCCCGGGGCAAATACTTTGTGACAAGTAAAGAGACTCTTCTAGCCGCATTCATCCTTCCCGACAAAAGCTGGAAAGAGACCACCCTCCTGGCTTCTCACCTCGACTCCCCTGCTTTGAAACTCAAGCCTAGACCAGAGATCCATACTCACAACATCTTACAACTTGGAACGGAGGTGTATGGAGGCCCCCTACTTCACACCTGGCTCGATCGTCCTTTATCTCTGGTGGGGCGTGCTATGGTGATGCAAAAACGGCAATGTAGACCTCTTTTGATCCATCTGAAAGAACCTTCTTTGATGATCCCAAGCCTTGCCATCCATCTGGATCGCTCGATCCACGACAAGGGTATCTTGGTGCACAAGCAAGACCATCTGAAGGCAATCGTAGCTCTCGAAGGGGATAAACAAAAAAAACTGACCCAACTGTTACAGTCCCACTATGACTTTGACAAACTATTGAGCTTTGATCTATTTCTGGTGCCTCAAGAGCCTTCTCAATTCTGGGGCGATGAGAAAGCTTTCTTCTCAAGTTACCGTATCGACAACCTTTCTTCTGTGTTTGCAAGTGTCACTGGTCTTACCCAAGTCGAGTCGCAGCCTCATCGTCTTTTGGCAAGCTTTTTCTGGGACCACGAAGAAATTGGCTCTCGTACTTCTTTTGGTGCTGGCTCTCTCTGGGGTGAAGAGCTCTTACAAAGAATTGCCTCGATCCTTGAACTCTCTCCAGAAGATCGATTCCGTACGAAGGCCTCTTCGCTGTGCCTTTCAGTCGATGTCGGCCACGGTCTTCATCCCAACTTCGTCGACAAGCACGACCCTCAGAATACTTCATTTTTGGGTAAGGGACCTGCCTTAAAGTTCAGCGCAGCCAAGCACTATGCCACCTCTGCCGGCGCTGCTGCAGAAGTGATCCGTGCCGCAGAAGCCAAGAACATCCCCTACCAACTCGATGCAGGCAGATCCGATATCCCCTCTGGCAGCACCGTGGGGCCGATCATGGCCGCCAATCTAGGGATCGACACCCTCGATCTCGGTGTCCCTTGCTGGGCGATGCACTCGACGAGAGAAACGATGGCAAGTGTAGATCTTCTCTCTTTAACTCAACTCCTTAAAGCTACCCTAGAAAGGCCTTTTTGACCCTCCCAAAATCAGACTCAGATCATTTCCAAGGTAAAAACCCCCTCGAACATCTTTTCGAAGCGAGGAAAAAGGGGAGAATTGCGACGGCTGAAATTCACGGCAACGAATTGTCTGGTTTTAAACATGCCCTCGGCCACGCGATCAAAGAAACCACATTTGTCCTCTCCTTCCTTGCCCTTTACCTCATCTATGTTGAAAAACCACTCCACCCACTCATCATCCCTTTAGGTCTCGGTTGGCTTGTCTGGAAGACAGGTCGAAGTGCTCTCCTAGGTTGGGCTCGTCTCGAACGACTACATCGCCTGATCGAAGAAGAGCGTTTTGAAATTGAGCATCACCGAGATCAAGAAAAACAAGAACTTAGAGCTCTCTATGAGGCCAAAGGGTTGACGCCTCCGTTGCTCGACGAAGTTGTAACCATCTTGATGGCCGATGACAACCGCCTTCTTGAAATCATGCTCGAAGAAGAACTGGGCTTACAGGTCGAATCATTCGAACATCCTCTTCGACAAGCCATGGGTGCTTTTCTAGGCTCTTTCTTAGCTCTCATTGTCTTTTCTCTTGTCTATCTGACACTTCCTTTATGGGTTTGTTTCGTTGTTGGCACAGTCATTGTGGCCACCTCCTCGGTCACAATCGCCTTTTGGCAACACAATCGACGCTTCCCTGCAGCGATTTGGAATGTGGGTCTCTACATCCTGAGCTTGAGTGTTGCAAGACAACTCATGGAGCTTGTGGCAGGATGAAAGTCCCTTATTCGTTCGATGCCTTTTTCGACTCGAATCAAGAAGAGAGTGTCAGCCCTTTTTTGATCCCCTCCTCTCGCTCTTGGGGCCGTTCCCTTGCATTAAAAGCCTCTTTGTTCTCTGCAGGCTGTCTTGCCATCTCATTTGTCGCCTCCTTCATCTCAGATCCCATTGCCTGGTTTTTCCTTTCCTTTGTCTATTTTTTGTCGGGAACGCCCGCCCTCATCGGATCGCTGGAAGATCTCTGCTCCTTTGAGCTCAATATCGATGTTCTCATGACGCTGGCAGCCTTCTTGGCGTTGGCAATCGGCAGTCAGCTCGAAGGAGGGCTCCTTCTTGTCTTGTTTGAGCTGTCCTACAATATGGAAGAGCTAGTGACAGCCAAAGCACGTTCGACCCTGCATCATTTGGGCTCTTTGGCCCCAAGGTCGGCTCTTTGCGTCCAAGCGGATGGTCACATGATCCAAAAGGCTCTTCGAGATATCGCTATCGGCGACACGATCTTTGTCAAGCAAGGAGAGACCATCCCTCTGGATGCCCTAGTCTTAGACGGCTATTCTTCCTTTAGCCTGGCTCATCTTACAGGAGAAAGTGCCCCCATTTACAAAAAAAAAGGAGACACCGTCGAAGCGGGCGCCAAAAACCTCGATCGTGCCCTTCACCTCCAGGTCATTCGTATTTCGAGAGATTCAACCCTGACCAAAATCATCCGTCTTGTCACAGAAGCAAGCGAGGCTAAACCCAAACTCCAACGTTTTCTAGATCACTTCTCCAAGCTGTACGCCACCTCCATCATCGCCTTAACAGCCTTCTTTTCGATCGCACTTGCCTATCTGCTCGATCTCCCCTTTTGGACCTACGAGGGTTCGTTATACCGCTCCCTTTCATTTTTAATTGCAGCCTCCCCTTGCGCTTTGATTCTAGCCACCCCCACCGCCTACTTGAGTGCGCTGAGCGCCTCTGCTAAAAAAGGGATTCTCTTAAAAGGGGGAACCACTCTCGACACTTTGG
>JAGVDZ010000101.1 GCA_020058465.1 Parachlamydiales bacterium
ACATGGTGTGGCTATCACTTTGAGTGCTGAGCTGGCTAAAACGTCGTATCGTGAGCACGTAGACCGATTCCACAGAGAGCACAAAGCTCTTTTTGACCGTCTTGATTTTTCACTCGATTACTTTGGACGCACAAGTACAAAGAGGCATGCTGCCTTGACTTGTGAGTTTTTCCAAGTCCTTGTTACAAGGGGCGTTATGGAGGAAAAGGAAACAGAACAACTGTATGATGAGACGGCAGGGCAATTTTTAGCCGATAGGTATGTAGTTGGGGTATGTCCAGAATGTGGTTATGACAAGGCCCGAGGAGACGAGTGCCCCCGATGTGCCGCTTCCTATGAGGCTACTGATTTGAAAAGTCCTGTTTCTAAAGTTTCGGGCCGTGCTTTGATTTTACAACGGACCAAGCACTATTATCTGCAGTTTCAGGCCTTTCAGAAAGATCTATCGCGGTGGCTTTCTCAGAAGCCTTGGAAGGAGGGGGTGCTCCGTTTTGCTAAAAGCTACGTTGACCGTCTTCAACCTAGAGCGATCACTCGGGACGGCGTTTGGGGGGTTCCTGTCCCTGATCGGGGGGGGAAGGTGTTTTACGTTTGGTTTGATGCTCCCATTGGCTACTTGTCAATCACACAGGAATGGGGGATTCACAAGCATCAAGACCCTGATCGTTGGCTCTCTTATTGGTGTGATCCGGATGTTCGGTTAGTGCAGTTTTTGGGGAAAGACAACATCCCCTTTCATGCTGTTTTTTTCCCTGCGATGTTGATGGGGCAGAGTCGAGTTTACAAGTTACCAGACTTTCTCCCTGCTAACGAATTTTTACTCCTGGAGGGCAAACCTTTTTCTAAGTCGGATGGTTGGACAATCGATATCGACTGTTTTTTGTCTCGCTACAGTGTCGACCAGATTCGGTATATGTTATCAGCTCATGCTCCTGAGACGGGAGATACTGAATTTAAGTGGGATGATTTTCAGCAGCGGTGTAATGCTGATTTAGTGGGAAAACTGGGTAATTTTGTGCATCGCACGTTGACCTTTATCCAGACACGGGGTCAGGCTCACGTCCCCGCTATTCCTTGGGAGGACGAAGGATCTTTTGCCGAGGGGGTCAAACAGGTATATGCAGAGGGCTTGCAGTGTTATCGGCAGTTTTCTTTAAAGAAGGCGGCACAAAAGCTGATGGAACTTGCAACGCTTGGGAATGTCTATTTTGATGCAACCAAGCCTTGGACAATAGGCCAAGAGCCGAGTTCTCAAAGAGAGCTTGGCTTCATACTCAAACATTGCTTGGAGTGTATCCGATATCTCGCTTTGCTAGCGTCTCCTATGATGCCGCAAGCGTCACAGAGGATGTGGGAGTTTTTGGGGTTTCGAGGATCTCTTGCCAGTCTAACTTGGAAGGAGGCTTTGGGGCGTACTTGGACCTTAGAGAAGTTGCCTGTACCCACTCCTTTATTTCGTAAAGTGGAGGATGAAGAAATGCAGGAAGAAAAGACAAAGCTTGAGGCTACTCATACTCGGGTGATCTCAGAGATGGGAGTGACTCCGGTGAAGCCGACTGTCTCGTTTGAGACCTTTCAAAGTGTAGATCTCCGTGTCGGGAGGATTTTAGAGGCTAAAAGGGTTGTTAAGTCAAAAAAGCTTTTAGATCTTCTGGTGGATCTAGGGTTTGCCAAACGGCGCATTGTCTCTGGAATTTTCCCGTCCTATCAGCCTGAGGATTTAGTGGGAAAAAGCTGTCTTGTTGTCGCCAATCTACCCACTGCAAAGCTGATGGGCATTGAAAGCGAGGGGATGATTTTGGCAGGTTCTCTCGACTGTGAGGGGCTGGAGCTTTTGTTTGCTCAAAGTTTGCCTGCGGGCAGTGTCGTTAAGTAGAGCTGCATCAAAGTGCTTCTGGAAGTAGGGCATCTTGTTTTAGGGCTCGACAAAGCCCCGTGTGGCGTTTAAGAGCGTGGTCGTTTTGAACGGCAATGGCGACTGCTTTCTTGCTCCCTACTAGATACACTAGCTTGCGTCCCCTTGTGACAGCGGTATACAGGAGGTTTTTCTGTAGAAGTTTAAAGTGGGTGGTATGCACGGGCATTACGATGCAGGGGCATTCGCTACCTTGGTATTTGTGGACTGAGGTAGCGTAGGCTAAGGTAATCGTATCGAGCTCATCAAAGCGGTATTCGACCTCTCTTCCATCGAAGCTGAGAAGGACCATTTGTTCGATGACGTCGATGTTGACAATTCGACCGATATCACCGTTATACACGTGCTTATCGTAGTCATTACGTATTTGCATGATTTTGTCACGGACGTGGAATCTGTGGCCTGCTCTGAATAGAGGTTGTGTGCTTGGGTTGAGGACCTCTTGGAGTTTATGGTTGAGATTCTCAGCGCCCACAATCCCTTTTTTCATGGGAGATAAAACTTGGACATCGTCGATGCGATCATAGTGCCACTTTTGTGGAATTGTTTCAGAAACAAGGCGGATGATGGCATCGTGGATGGCCTCGGGCTCTTCTATATGGATAAAGTGAAAGTCACTTGTTTCGTCGTTTTGTAGAGAAGGGATTTCTCCTTGGTTGATTCTGTGGGCATTGGTGATAATCCGCGACCCTTTGGCTTGCCGAAAGATCTCGGTGAGACGAGAGACCTGTACTTTGTTGGAGGCGATTAAATCGCCTAAGATGCTACCAGGGCCGACACTTGGAAGTTGATCGACATCGCCGATGAGGAGTAGTTTTGCGTGATCAGGGGTTGCTTTAAGCAGTGAAAAGAAGAGGAATGTATCGATCATGCTAGCTTCATCTACGATGATGAAGTCAGCTTGGAGAGGGTCTTGCCGGTGTTTTTTGAACCCTCCGTGAACGAAGTCGACCTCTAAGAGAGAATGGATTGTCGAGGCTGGGTGGCGGGTAATTTGAGCCATGCGTTTTGCAGCTCGTCCCGTCGGAGCTGCCAGGACAATAGATCTTGTTAACTTTTCATAGATGGCTAAGATGGCTTTGGTGATGGTACTCTTCCCTGTTCCAGGACCCCCTGTGATAATATGGACTTTGTTGAAGAGAGTCTGTTCAATGGCCTCTTGCTGCTGGGGGGCAAATTCCATCTTGAAGAGGTTCGAGACCCATTCAATGGCTTTATCTATTCGGATGGTTCGGACAGCTTGAGATCTGGCTGACAGGCGAGACAGTTCTTTAGCGATTTCTTCCTCGTAGGTGAACAAGAAAGAAAGCCAAACGAGTTCCTCGTGTCGTACCAGCGTATGGTCTTGGATCAAGGATTCAATTTCCCGTTCCAAAAGGAGCGTTGGCACCTCGAGGATTTTTTCTGCGAGGGGTAAAAGTTGGAGATAAGGAAAGCAGGTATGACCCTCACTTGCTAGTTCTGAGAGGACAAACTCGATGCCGGCTCGGATTCTTGGAGACGAGTGAAGGGAGAGTCCAAGTTTCTGAGCGATCGTATCGGCAATCCGAAAACCGATGCCCGTAATATGTTGAGCGAGGGCGTAAGGGTGGTTTTTCACCCGACTGATGCTCTCTGCCCCATAATGGCGAAAAATTTTTTGGGCTAAGGCAGGGCTAGCGCCGTGGGCGCGTAGAAAGATCATCACTTCTCGAACGGTCTTTTGTTCAGCCCAACACGTCGTGATGGCTTTTAATTTTTTTGTTCCAAGCCCGTCGATTTCGAGGAGTCGTTTGGGAGTCTGTTCAATGATATCGAGTGTTCCGGCGCCAAAGCGTTCAACAATTCTTTGGGCAAAAACGGGGCCAATGCCTTTGATGAGGCCTGACTCGAGATATTTTTGAATACCTACGACGTCGGAGGGCATTTTTAGAGTGAATTCGGCCACCTCGAACTGACGTCCATGGGCTGGGTGGAATTTCCAGCTACCTTGGCAAGAGATACTTTCTCCTGGCTGAACAGAGGCGAGGGGACCTACCAAGGTCGTCAGTTCCTTTTTTCCTTTTTCCTTGAGACGGAGAACCGAAAACCCATTTTCGGGATGAGAGTAGACGATCGCTTCGACAAAGCCTTCAATTTCTTCCATAACAGCTCTACCTAGTTTAACAAGAGATGTGGATCTAACCTAGTTTTTTTTGGTCTGATATAGAGATTGGGTTTTGGCAGAAAGTGTAGGTTGTGGGAAAAGGATTTGCTTAGAAAGGACCTCTGTTTTTAGAATGGGGTACCCTATTCCGGGTTAGCTCAGTGGTAGAG
>JAGVDZ010000122.1 GCA_020058465.1 Parachlamydiales bacterium
CCCTTACCTCCTGACAGAAGTCCTCTCCTCCTTGCGCAAGCAATGGCAATGGCCCGAATCAGCTTCCGGTGAGCTACCCCCATTCATCTTCGAGCTTTGCCGAACCGATCTTTCCTTATTCTTAAACTCCCTTTTCAGTATGCATGCTGAGGTAGGCCAAGATAGCCTCTCTTACACCCACGACTCCCCACTTCTCTTCCAGCTACAGCACCTTCTTCTTCGCTTCGGCATTCTATCGAAGGTAGTAGACACAAAGCTCAGCGTCCTTTCTCTTAAGACGTTTGCCATCTCCATCGGCCTGACTCATCACGATCAAGCCTTGTCCCATTATGAAACCATCGAAGAGCCTTTTTTCCCAGCAACACAAGATATCCTTTGGGAGAAAATCATCTCTTTGACTCCATCAGGTCTGCAACCTGTCTTCGATCTGACAGTGCCCTACACCCACAATTTTATCGCTGCCGACTTGATTGTGCACAACACAGCTCTTGCAATCAATTTCGCCGAGCACATCTGCTTTCAAAATCATCTCCCTGTCGCGATCTTTTCTCTAGAGATGAGTGCCTCCCAGCTCCTCCACAGGATCATCTCTTCCCAGTCGGAGGTGGAATCGGAAAAGATCCTCACTGGCTCTTTGAATGGAACCGAATACCAAAGGATCGTCCAAGCGGCCAATCGTATCGAAAGACAAACTCTCATCATCGACGACCAACCAGGTCTGAAAGTGACCGATTTGAGAGCCCGTGCCAGACGCCTGAAGGAATCCCACAACATCGGCTTCATCGTTATCGACTATCTGCAGCTCCTCTCGGGGCCCAACAATCACCGTTCCCAAGAAAATAGGCAGATGGAAATCTCAGAAATCTCAAGGATGCTCAAAAACCTAGCAAGGGAACTCAACATCCCTGTCCTCTGTGCCGCACAACTATCGAGGAAAGTAGAAGAACGGCAAGGGCACCGTCCCATGATGAGCGACTTGAGAGAATCGGGGAGCCTGGAACAAGACAGCGACATCATCATGTTCCTGTTGAGGAGGGATTATTATGACCCTTACGATAAGCCTGGCATGGCCGAAGTCATCGTCGCCAAAAATCGGCACGGAGCCACAGGGAGTGTCCATCTGACTTTCCGAAAAGAAATCGGACAATTTGCCAATTACAGCCCCAACCTAAGCCCCTCTTCTCCAAAGAACCACCAAGAGGCTTTTGCCCCCTTTTCCCCGGTTTAGGCCATACGAACATCATGAATATCTAACATCCTTTGGAGGTATCGGATACCCCAAGAAGGTAGCCACCCACCTACGTTCCTGGTATAACGAGTTTGATCTATAGTCTCTACATTGCCATTCCGAGACAACTTCCGTTGTGTGACCTGGGTGATGACCACTTGATGACAACCCTCATCCATCCTAGCTTCTGACGGAAACACTTCGAGCTGGCGCTTTCCTGATGCATCGCCTAAAGGGCCTGATAGGTTCGAATCAGCCCGAATCATCCAATGCACTCTCAACATGTTGGCAATATCATCTTTTAACGAGGTCTTTTCCCTCTTTGTGAAGGTCACTTGGACATTCTTCTTTTCACCGTATGTTTTGAGATCTGCATCTATCTCTCGGTAGAGCCTCTCTGGGTCAAGCGCATCTGTAAAAATATGGACATCGACGGGCTGTTTACTAACTGTCTTTAAGAGCTTCTTAAGCTCCCCTTTATAAAAATCAAGACAGGGCAGTTTCAACGGGTGAAGTGACTTTGTCACATCGTCATCGAAATCCCCTCCATCTCTCACATGGAGCCCGATTCTGATCGATCCATCTCGAAAGGGGATCTTTGTGTACTCACCAACTACCCCCAGCCACTCGTGTAGCTCTAATTGATGACTGGCCCAAGAAATCGTGTACGACTGTGGACCATTTAAAGACTGTCTATGAGAGAAAAACGGCAGTTGATAAAGGGTGGAGCCGATGAAAGATGCTGGCCACTTATCTTTATCTATTTTACCTAGGTCAACAACATGACGAAAATAGCAAGGACCTTCCAGTTGCTTAGGACCTGGATGCTGGACAAAGTAGAAAAACCGATCCCCTTGGAAGGGCATGCGAAGATAGTTACAACTTCTTTCTCCAGCCAAGACCTTGGCATTGAGATTAGCGATCAACCGGTCTCCTAAACGGCTGTACATCTCTAAAAAAAATGGGAAATGAGGAGTCACAGCAGCCGTTTTTTCCACCAATGTATCGAAGCGACGCACTAAATCGACCCACTTAAGGCAAGCTCCAAGAGCAGTCAAAGGCAGTGTAAGTAAAGCTCCTACCAAGACCAGAGGAACAGCCACACACCTTTGGAATAAAGCACCCACCCTCCGAGAAAGGCCCAGATCGGAGGGACATGGTGCCCAAAAGCGCTGTCCCACCCTACTCACGCACCTCCAGGGAGATAGCAAGCCATCTCCATAGAGACGAGGGTCCCGTAAAGCAACCTTCAAATTCCAACAATTCACAAGAACCCCCTACACTTAATACACAAATGAATTCAAAAGTTGGGAATTTGACAAGGAGGTAGCTTGGAATTCATCTTTCTGAAGCAGCTAAACTTAAAAAGTTTAGCGATACAAGAA
>JAGVDZ010000040.1 GCA_020058465.1 Parachlamydiales bacterium
ATTACTGTATGTCAAGAAGGGAACCAGTTAGGGGGGCAGCTGACCACATTTGCAGCTGTCCTAGGCTATGCCAAGTCCCATGGGTTAACCCCCTACTTCCCCAAAGAAATGCTCCTTCAATTGCCGGGAGGACACGCCAACTACGAAGCTATCTTTCATCGTCTACCCCAGGATCCCCCTTCTAACCTCTTGTCCCACCCTTTTCGTCATTTGGGAATCCAGACAAGTCCCCATCCCTGTCTTCCTGAAGGGGCTAATCTTTGTCTTTGTATGATGCCGAGCTATCCCTTCGCCTATTTTAAGCTCCATCGAAAAGAGATCATCGATCTCTTTGGCCCCTCTGTAGAAGTGCAAAAAAGGCTTGAGAGCAAATATCGAGAGATCCTCGAGCACCCAAAAACGGTAGCAGTCCATGTCAGGACTTATAGCCCCAATCTGACGATCCACTGGTGTCTTGGGGCTGATTATTTTGAAAGGGCGATGAGCTACTTTTCTAATGACCACCTATTTGTGATCTTCTCCGATCGAATTGACTGGTGTAAAAAATATCTTCACCTTGAAGGAAGAGAGGTCCGTTTTATGGAAAATAACTCCCACATCGACGATCTTTATCTCATTGCTGCTTGTAAGAATGTGATTATGTCGAACTCGACTTTTAGCTGGTGGGGCGCCTATCTGAAAGACGAAACAACAGGAGTCGTCCTGGCTCCTGAAAAGTGGTTTCAAGATGAAAAGCCCTCTCAACGAAAACTGTTTTATCCAGACTCCTATCAGATTTTACCTGTCTATCGCCTCGATCCCCCTACAACCGATCTTTGGCATTTTCAAACCAAGTCCCTTGGGGATTGATGAAATTTGTACGCGTTGCCGCCTTTCACTACTCTTCTGCCATCAAAATGGTCTATGGCTTCAATTCTAGCCTTATAAGCGCCTCCTACGAAGAGCAGCTAAAAGCTCTTTTCTCCCTCCGCCTCAACTACAGCGATGCCTTTACCAAGGCACTTTTAGCCTATGGCTACGAAGCACAAGAAATCCTCTACGATGTCTACCCCCTACAAAGCAGGTGGGCTCAAGAACAGGGCTTTTCTTTTCAAGCCGACCTCTGGCAGCAAGAGATTCTCATCCGACAAATCCAGACCTTGGAACCCACCGTCCTTCTTCTTCATAACGTTCAAATCCTTTCAGACTCCATTCTCAAACAGCGCCGCACCCTATTCCCATCTGTCGAAACGTTAGTGATCTTTCGGGGCTATCCTGAAATCGACCGGCAGCTCTATCGACAGCTTCGACAAGCAGATCTGATCCTAGCAGGCTCTCCAACCCTCCACCAGCTGCTCCAACGACACAACCTACCAGTGCATCTTTTCTATCACTCATTTGACGAGCGTATTCTCGCCTCTCTACCCTCGCTTCAAGCACCTACGATCCCTTGTTCATTTGTCGGCACTTCCGGGTACGGGTACGGATGGAACCACCAACCTCGCTATCACTATTTACACGAGCTTCTTCAAAAGACCAACCTCATGTGTTGGCTCGACGAGCCCGAACCCCATTCTCCCCATACAAAGCTCAAAAGGGGACTCGAATCTTTAGCGCGGCATCTTCCCCCCCTCCTCCTACAACGATGCAAGGACACGCTGTATCTACCTCAACCATGCCGAAAGATCGCCTTCAATGCGTTAGCTTTCAAACAAGCAACAACCCCTTATCCCACAGAACCTCTTCAAAAGCTGTTTCCCCAATCATGCGCCCCCTCTCGATTCGGACTCGGCATGTACCAGACACTGCAGAGTTCGTATGTCACCTTCAACAAACACACTTTTGCCGCTATGGGCTGTGTCGACAACATTCGACTTTTCGAAGCAACTGGGGTAGGAAGCTGTCTTTTGACCGATGCAGGATCAAATCTCGGAGATCTATTTTCCCCAGGTGAAGAGGTGATGGTCTATCGAAACCTTGCCGAATGTCTGGACATCCTCAAAGAACTCCTTGCCTGCCCCAGCAAAGCACTTACAATTGGGAAGAGAGGACAAAAAAAAACCCTCACCTGTCATACTGTCCAAGCACGAGCCTTCGACCTCCATCGATGGATTCTTCAATCTCAAAAAGCAAGGTAGCCTATGGGACTTCGTCTTGAGTCAATCCATCTTTTGCTGGAGCAGGGAAAAAATTTTCCTTTTTACAAAAAAAAACTCCTCGTTCTAGGCAAACAAGATGTCTATCTCACCTACCCCTCATTAGAAAAGCTTGCAAAGAAACTCTCCTACTCCTTGCAGCGCCCCCACTTGATCGAACTATCGTTGAAACCTCATTTGAAAGTGCAAGGGTTTATTTCCGACAAAACTCTCTTCCAAGCTCTAGGATTTCAGTCGATGCAATCGCTCGATGCCTCCTTGTACGAGGGGGCGGATCTACAGTTTGACCTAAACCAACCAACTCTACCTAATAAACTTAAAGAAGAGTTTGATCTCGTCCTAGATCCTGGGACATTAGAGCACGTCTTTCATCTTCCCCACTCTTTACACAATATCTTCCAAGCCCTCAAAGTGGGAGGCAGAGTGATCCATATCGCCCCCTCTTCGAACCATTTTGACCACGGCTTTTATATGTTCTCACCCACTCTTTTTGCCGACTATTATAAGGCCAACTTCTGCCCAATCCAAGCCTTGAAAATCATCCGTTACGACTCCTGCTCTAAAAAGCCTTGGAAAATAACGCCCTATACACCTGAGAGCTTTGCTCCATTTTCATTTGGGGGACTCGATGATCATATGTACGCCATTTTGTGTGTAGCGACGAAAACAAAGGATTCTACCTCTCTTGTAATCCCTCAACAACACCTCTTTGCAGGACATCTTTGGAATAGACCCAATGTCAAGGCAAGCTCTCTTCTAAAACAGCTCATCTGTAGGCTATCTCCCCTCTACCGACTCGTAGCTCGTCTGCGGAAAAAATGGATGCATGTTCAACTCTCTTGTAAATTCCGAACAAAAATCGAATGACAACGTCTCTCATCATGGCTACATTTGGCCACGCCCACTGTCTAAGAGAAAGCCTTAACTCCATTGTAAAACAAACACGTCCCCCTGACGAAATTCTCATTGTCGACGATGCCTCGTCTGATGGCACCTCCGACATCCTCCAAACATTCCGACATCGTCACCCTAGAGTCCGCATCCTACGAAACCCTAAGAATTTGGGACCTGCCCGTTCCCTCAACATCGCCCTCACCCTTAGCCGGGGTGACTTTATAGCAGGATGTGCCTCCGACGATCTCTTGGAACCGTGCTTTTTTGAAACTACCCTAGCCACATTCCAACGTCATCCCCATTTGGGGTTTTGTGTCGGGGATACCTACCGTTTTTGGGATCAAAGCCCCCACCAGTTGATGCCCCATAAGACACTTCCTTTCAAAGATCCTTGTGTATTCACCCCTAAAGATATAGATCACCTTTATCAATCTTGCCACTTTGTGATCCAATCTCACGCCTGTCTATATCGAAAACAAGCCTTAATTGAACTCGGCGGATTTCACCCTAAGCTCCATAGTCTTTGCGACTGGTATCTCAACCTAGCTCTCGCTCTCAAGCATGGCTTCGCCTACACCCCTGAGTATGTCTCCCGCTACCGCTTGCACCCCCAATCGTACGCAAGACGTATCCAACAAGACCGGTGGAAACGACAAGAATCGCTCCACACCCTCATCGACCTGTTAAGCAATGCTCCAAAACTAGACCATCTCTTCACCCAATATAAGGTGTTTTCGCAACTTCCCTACCCCTATTTTATTGACTTGTGTAAACGCCCCTCTCTTTGGCGACGCATGGCTCCTTCCGTCTTTAAAAAAATCGCCTCCATCCTCCGCAAACGAATAGACTTATACCAACGTTGGGTATATACACAAATGAATTCAAAAACCAACTTTTGAGTCATTTGTGTATATCATTCCTAAGGTCTGGTATAAGGGTCTCATGAATTTACCCCGTTTTCTCATCCAGCCATCTCGCCTGAGCTTGATTGCTTTTATATTTATATTCTTGCCTTGTTTCGGACAGTCTGACGAAGGGACTGTTCTTCTATTCAACGATACACCTTACCACTTGAATGCCACACTCTTGGCAGCCGACGGAACCGTTCTAGGTCAAGTGTCGCTTAAAGCAGGTCAGCAGACTAATTTTACAAAAGATCTGTTACCTACGCGTTATCAACTGCCTATGAATCCAGACACTTCTTTAACTCCCTATACTGTGATTTGGAAGTGTCATACAGAGGGAATCTATGCCATTGGATCGAATGTATCTCCAGGTAGTCTTGTAAGAGCCACTCTCTGCGATGGTCAGAAGTTTTGTCCACCTCCAAAACCTCAGACTCCCCCTAATCCTCAGAGTGGAAAGTAGTCGCGAATGGTATTAGGGCTGCTGTAAAAGAGCCTCGTGTTGCTCGAGAAAATAGTTCGCATAACGGGAGCGGACGATCTCGAGAGGGTATCCTGGCGCCAACCGCTTTACTTTCCTTTGGATTGCATTCGGCTCTTGCCAAGCCGTCATCAGCGTTTCAAGCTCAAAGACACCTTGTAAAAGTTCCTCTCCCGTAGCATTGCGAGGTGGATACCTACCCAACCCCTCCACACTTCCATCGGCCTTTGTCTTGGTAAATAAAGCAATCTGCTCTGAAAATGAACAAAGACGTCCATCAGATTGCCGTAACAGAGTGGGAACACAGACTGCATAAGGGGATTCGACAGGTGTTGCCAAATGCCAAAAGTTACAATAGAGGTAAGGTTTTCGATAACAATCGGCTAAAAATGAGATCCCCGAGCCTGCTATGATCGCTAAATGACAACTTTGAAAAAGGAGGACATCGTGCAAAAAGGAGGTGTGATCCGAGTTTGCATAGTTGATGACTCCAAATGTGGAAAAAAGGGAAGGCATCTTCTCTCGCCCCACAAAGACGAGCTGGAAGCCTTTTCCTCGAAAGTGTTCGAGAAGGGGAGCATAGGTGGCAGGATCGGTGGGAAGCCTTGTCGCATTGGCCGCCTTGTCTTTACAGTGGATCAAGATACGGGGCGTGTCTGGAACGCCGACAAGATCGGAAAGAAGGGTCCAATAAGATCGCCAATGAGCAAAGAGCAGTGGGTAAAAAGGTTCTTGTCGTTGCTTGAGCCTAAAATAAGAATTCCAAAGGGGGGTCAGTTGATCGAGGGGTAATAAGTTGAGATAGGTCTGCCCTCGAATCGGACGAATATAGTTCCCCCGAGCATCCAATTGCCACAAGAGACCCGAAAGGCCCGAATCAAGTGTGATCTTGTGGTAACGGATCATGAGGGGAAGCAATAGCTCATAGAGAAGATAGCTTGCGGCAGCAAACCAAAAGTGGCGTCGGTAAAGAGAGATGAAAGTAGCCGAAAAAGGATCATTCTTACGAATCCAAACATACCTTTTAGGGGGGATAGATCCCTCTTGCAGTCGCCTTAGAAAAAGGTCTAGCTCACAGATGATATGGCCCGTTCCACCTGCAATATTGACGACAAAGACAATCTCATGGTGAAGACAAATTCGATAAAGAGGCCAATAGAGCCACCCAAGGTAGCAAGCTATCCAAGGGGCGATCCTGGACTCAAAGAAAAAAAGGAGACGTCTCATGAACGTTTTCATACTGATGCCAAAACAGTCGGCCGATAGAGTGCTTGAAAGCGATCAGCTAGAACATATTCCCAGACAGCTCGAAGAGATCGATGATGTTCCAGAGATTGTAAGATTTGAGGGCCATTCCAGATAGAGGATGTCTGAAAAGAGTGACTCGTCACAATATCCCATACATAGCTTTCCACCTCTTTGGATAGCCACTGATTTAAGGGGGCTGCAAAGCCAATCTTACTTTTCCGAAGCCGGATGGCCTCGGGGAGAATGCCTTTCATGGCCGCTCTCAAAATATGCTTCGAGCCCAAAGGGCCTATTTTGTAAGAGGCATCCAAAGCAAACGCATACTGAACAAGTCTGTAATCGAGAAAGGGAGCTCTAATCTCCACTCCGTGAGCCATCGAGGCCCGATCAAAATTGCGCAAAATCGTCGGCAGAGTCCTTTGATGCACATCTTCATAAAGAAGCTGGTTGAGTCCTGTCAGCGGCGATGCATTCTCTAATGGGGGAGTCGGTTGCCTTGTTAAAAAGCGATAGCGCCCCCACCCCTGCCCACGGGTCGTACCTCTCCAGTAAAACCTTTTGACCCATTGATAGAATGGGTGTGTTTTGGGGAGAAGCCCTTGCAATGCGACCTTAAAAAGTTGAGGGAAAAGGGGGTCCGACGAAGGGGCATGAAGCCCTTGAAAACAACGCCAAAGATGTTGGAGCTCTTTGAACTTAGGGTAGGGCAAGAGCGCTTCTTTCCAAGCAAAAGCAACATGGTGATGATAACCCCCTAGAAGCTCATCGGCTCCATGCCCATCGAGCGAGATCACAATCCCTTGACGTCGATATTCTCGATATAAAAGCCAGGGGGCCACCGGAGGATCAAAAAGATCATCCATGGCATAAAGGACCTTGTCGATCCCTTCTAGCCACATCAAAGGGGTCATTTCAATGAACGTCGCTTCAGGTCGCACATGATCGATCACTTGCTTTGCAAAGACAAACTCATCATGAGTCGATTGAGGTGCACAGATGGTGAACGAGCGCTGCCAATGACTTGGACGTCTGAGCAAGGGTTGAGGGGCAAGATGAAACAAAGAGCAAAGAACTGAGGAGGAATCAAGACCCCCACTCAGCGCCGTACCGAGAGGCACGTCACTTCTCATCCTGAGAGCACAAGCATCGAGAAAGAGGGAGCGAAACTCTTCGACGATCATAGCAGGGGAGGAGGGGGGATGGGGGAGATGCTCCAACGTATGCCACCACCGGTGGGTTTGAGTCGAGTGATCTGGAAAGATTTTGATCCAAGAACCTGCCTGAAGTCTTTGGACATGATAAAACAGTGTCCGTGTCGTAGGCTCTAGTGCCAAAGGATCTTCTAATGTGTCAGTCAAAGCTTGGGGATCGATCTCAAGGGGGATCAGCTCTTGAAAAGCCTTGATCTCAGAGGCCCAAGCAAGGCCATACGGGAGCTGACAGATGTAAAGCGGCTTGACACCGAAGCGATCGCGACTGAAGAGCAGAGTCTTTTCCACTCGATCCCAAAGAGCAAGGGCCCACATCCCATTGCACAAAGACCAAAGATCATCTCCCCAATGTCGATATCCTTCTAAAAGGACTTCGGCATCACAATCAGAATGAAAGCAAGAGCCCAACTGTTCGAGCTTGGCACGCAGTTCAATGAAATTGTAAATTTCTCCATTGAAGATGAGGACATAGCGCCCATCTTCGCTCAACATCGGCTGCGTCCCTTTGAGGGTTGGATCGAGGATTGAAAGGCGTCTGTGACCCAAGAAGAGATGGTCATCCAAATCAAACCATAGCCCCCGCCCATCGGGACCTCTATGAGAGATCTTATCGATATATCTCTGCATCTTTACCTGCTGAAGAGGGGGCCCCCACGACCACACACCTGCAATACCACACATCGCTTATTCCATTTTTTTAAGGTTTATGCTGATACTCCATTGGCAGCCCTTTCAGCTTGTCGAAATGGGTGCTTACCCAAGCGCCGGTCATCCGAATTCCTTCCTCAAATGAAATCGTAGGGACCCAACCAAGCTCTCGTCTTGCTTTCGTCGAATCGATCGTATAGGCCTTATCTTGACCTAGACGCTCTGGGACAACGGCGACCGCCTCTTCAAAGGGGACTTTGAGTTCTCGGCAGATGAGCTCCACAACTCGCTTGACCTGAACACCTCGATCTGGAGAAAGATGGTAGATCTCGCCCACACGTCCATGCTCCATAGCGAGCCATTCCCCTTTCGACACGTCCCGGATGTGGATATACGATTTAATCGCCTCACCCCCCCCATGTAAAGGGATTTTGATCTGTTGTCGGAGGCTTAA
>JAGVDZ010000061.1 GCA_020058465.1 Parachlamydiales bacterium
TATTAGAAAAAAATGGAAAAGAGGCGGGTCAAGAAGTAAGACACGTCCATTTTCATTACTACCCTACTTGGGAGGGGGAATCTTGGATTCGATCCCTCTTTCGAATTTTGACAGCTGGGTTGCAGGCAGCTTTGACAAAGGAAGAGCTACTCAACGAGCAGGCATTTTGGACAGAATGATATGAGGTGTACTGGGTTTTGTACGGCGGGTCGCTATGATATTGCTCGCTTGTTGCAGGCGCTCGAAATGACGGGAAGCTGTCAACTCCACCATGGAGTTCTTTTTTTTCAGCCTGAAGATGGCAAAGGAAAAAAGGGTGTTTTTTACTTTCCTTACGGGGTGAGTGTATTTTGGGGGTTTGCAGAAGAAGAAGAAAACTTGTATGTCGCAGCATTGAAGAAATGTGAACATGCCTCTTTAGATCATGTAGAATTCGATGAATTTTCTTTTCGCTACGGGGAGATGGTCAAAATTCAAGATGATCAGATTGTCCTTTCCAAAAAAGACCCTCTTTTAAAATTGGCGATTGGCTACGCCATTAGCCAATCGTTAAAGTTGACTGTGTTTGAAGAGAAAATTTCCAGGTCTGTAGAGGAGAGCAATCGAATCCCCCAGGAGCTAGCTCGTCACGGTAAGATTGCTCTTTCGAGGAGAGACGCTTCTCGTAAGATGGGGGAGATTTTTTTAGAGCGAAATTACGTAAATCTGCAAAGTGAGATTCTCGATAGCCCTGACTTTTTTTGGGATCACGTGGACCTGGAGCCCCCCTATCGGAACATGATTTCTTATTTAGATGTAACCAAAAGAGCAGATGCTCTCAACCGCCGATTGACTTTATTGCACGAACTTTTTGAAATCTTGGGTAACGAACTCAATCACCAACATACAACAAGACTTGAGTTGACGATTGTGATCCTGATTGTGATTGAAGTGATCCTCGCCCTCCTGCACGACTTTTTTCACTTGTTTTAAGAAGTACTGTCCTCCCTTGGATTCAACGTGATTGAAAATCAGTAGTTATCGACAGGGTCTTGGACGAGCACCCCTTTTTCTCCTTCGGACTTGGCAACGAGGACAGCGCAGCAGCTGTCGGCAAAAACGTTCGTCGTTGTCCTACACATATCAAGAAGGCGATCGACAGCCATAATCAAACCAATGCCTTCCTGAGGAAGGCCTAACGCTTTCAAGATCAACAACACAGCAATCAAACTGCCCGAGGGGACTCCTGCCACTCCAAATGAAGCTAAAAGAGATAGCACCACAGTGAGGAATTGGGTGGTAAAAGAGAGTTGTATGTTGTAGGCCTGTGCGATAAAAAGAGCCGCCACACATTCGTAGAGGGCGGATCCACACATATTGATGGATGTACCTAAAGGGACGACCAAGCTGCAGATGCGATGCGAGACACCAGCTCTTTTTTCCACGCAGTCAATCGTGATGGGCAGTGATGCAGACGAAGAGCTTGTCGAGAAGGCGGTGACAAGAGCTGGGCTCATCGCCTTAAAGTGACGAAGAGGACTCACTTTAGCAATCCCCTTTAAGAAAAGGGGCAGGGCAATGAACGTGAACATCGAAAGTCCAAGGAGAACAGCAAGACCAAAGAGAGCCACAGAGCGAAGAGAATCTCCACTTGTTGTCATAAAAACCTTAGCAACAAGGCAAAAAACTCCGTAGGGGAGAAAACGCATGATGATGTGAGTGATCTCGATCATTGTTTGAAAGACCCCGAGAAAAAAAGTCCTCAAGTTCGAAGAGGTCTCAGACTCGATTTTGGAGATTGCATAGCCAAAAAGAAGACTAAAAAAAATCAAACCGAGCATCTCACCATGAGAGAGCGCTTTTAAGATATTGGAGGGGACAATCGAGACCAACATACTCGTGAACGTGATCTGCTCTCTTGAGGCAAGGTGGTCCTGGATAGAGAGAGACAGTCCTTCTGGGCTAGGTAGAGAAACATTGGCACCTGGGTTGATCAAGTTGACGGCCAACAGTCCTAGAAGGATGGCTGTAACATTGGTGCTGAGGTAGAAGAAGGCCATCTTAAAACCGAGACGACCCAAAGAACCCTCTTGACCGATTCTCGCAATCCCAGAAATGATCGACGAAAAGACAAGGGGTACGACGACCAGCGTTAGTGCATTGAGAAACACCTTACCGAGAGTGTCGAAGATAGGGAAAAAAGGGAACTCGATCGTATGAGGATGATCGCGGAGAAAGGACCCCACTGCGATACCAAGTACAATCGCTACGAGGACGCCCCAAGGTTTGCGGTGTTTCCTTTTCATCAAGCCTTTCCTTGCACAGAAGAAGAGGGGTCCATTGTGGTGCAATAGAGAGTTATTGAAAAGAAAATTGCGCTCTTGCAGAAATTTGGTGACGTGTAAACCAATAAGCCGGCATCTCAATCGCATAGGCGATCGGTTTTGTTGGAAAATGGAAACAGGGTTCAAGACCCCAGATAGACATCTCTTGCACCTCTACAAGACATCGCCGAGAATCGAAGAATGCGATCGATAAAGGGTAGCTGAGATGTCCCATCCAAAATAGGGGGATTTCAGGCGGGTTGAAGATAAATAGCATCCCTTCATTATCTACAATGGGGGTTGGGTGGGAAAAAAGACCCTCTTGCCTTGCTACCTCTGTGTTGGCTAGATCAAGTGTCAGGGGGATTCCTTGGATTTCAATGGAGATCAGGGAGGCTAGGAGGGAGTATGGCCACATTGTTTTAGGGTCTCTTCGAGGAGATTCAATGAGGGGGCTAGTTCTTTGAGCTGGTCTTCGGATAGCTTTGTTGGGAACAAAATCCCCTCTAGATGATCATATTCGTGTTGAATGACGCGTGCTTGCCAACCAGAAAAAGTCTGTTCAATTTGTCTTCCATCTAAATGGAGTGCCTGGAGTGTAATTTCTTCAGGTCTTGCGACAGAGGCATAGATCCTTGGAAGGGAAAGACAACCCTCATCGAGAAGGCAGATTTTGGGTCCTGTTTTGACAAGATTGGGGTTGATCCAAACCTCAACTTCATGAGTTCCATGAGGGGGGGGCAGCTTTGTAATAAAGAGGCGATACGGTTGATTGACTTGAGGGGCTGCAAGACCAATCCCTTGGTGCACCTCCAGGGTTTCAGTCATCTGATCGACTAGGTTGATAACGGTCTCTGTGATCGCTGGAATTTTTTGCGCCCGCTGGTGGAGAACTCGATCGTGGAAGTAGGCCAGAGGCAACAGAAGAGGTGTTTGCGGCATCATGGTGGGGTGATGCCCCTTCCAAACTCTGCCTCCAAAGTAGAGAAGGCGATCCTTGTTGGGGACTTTTTTAAAATAAGATCTTTCTGTGTAAGTTTCTTGTGTCTGGCCCATCCTGACTGAAAAGCTAAACGTAACACAAGAAAAGTGGATATTTTCTGTAGATCCAAAGATAGTGAGGTGATCGAAGTGGGTTTTTTGAACTTGTTTGAGGAGCTCTTGTTTCCATGATTTTCGATGGGTCTGGTAATGAGGTCCGAGCGGGTGGGTGGAATCGATCAGATAGTCGACACACTGTTTAGCATAGGCCGTGAAGCGAGAACGCATAAGCGCTTCGGCAGAAGAGGGCCACGTTAAGCCGGTAAGATAGGGAGCGCAGCAGTCGGAGTAGGCAACCCCACTAAAGCAAGGGCAAGAGGACGACGGCATAGAAAGGAATTCCTCCAAAGGGAGGCCGATTGTACCTCGAATCGTGTTATATGCACAAATGAACTCAAAAGTTGGTTTTTGACAGTGTCGGCGACGCTTGGAGTTCACCTTTCTTGGTATCGCTAAACTTTTTAAGTTTAGCTGCTTCAGAA
>JAGVDZ010000162.1 GCA_020058465.1 Parachlamydiales bacterium
CGTATAGCTCAAACCAAACAAGCTTTCAACTAGAAGACCGAGAGCGACAAGTCCGGACGAAATATAGAAGATAAAGAAAAGAACAGACATACAGGCTGACACAATTCGAATTTTACCTGACGTATCCCCAAAACGGTGTTCGAAGTAAGAACTCAGTGTTAAGCTGTTCGTTTGTTCTGTGATGGTCCGAATTTTTGGCGCAATAAACTGCCAATTTAAAAACATGAATACGATGAGTCCAATCCCTGCCCAGGCGGAAAAAAAACCGGTCGTAAAGATCAAGGATGGATAACCTAAAAAGAGCCAACTGCTCATGTCGCTTGCATGAGCCGAAAGAGCTGTTAGCCAGAAGTTTAGAGAACGACCTCCCATGATAAAGTCGGCGTCGTTTTTTTGTTTCCGTAAAGACAAAAGGGTAATCAAGATGAGCACGGTGAAATAAGTAACAAAGACGGAGGCTTCTAGGAACGAACTTTGAGCTAGGAACATGAGTTGCCTCGCATGTCGGGTACCTCGGTGGGCGACGCTTAAAATCCTCCCCCACTAGGGGGAAGATATCTGCTCGTTGGATATAACACAATAGTAGTTTTGGGGCTTGCGGCTCTTGGTATTTTAAGGGAGGGAGGCTTTATCAGAACCATACAAGAGCCCTGCCTTGGCCAAATTAGAAGCGGCGTGGGGAAACAGAGGCTCCACCTGACGGAGGAGGTCTTTGACTTGTTTTCGCTTAGAACGTTGCCCGACGGGACATTGACAAACAACTCTTGCGAATTGATATTGTTTTGCAAATTGTGCGAGCATCTCTTCCTCGACGTAGATCAAGGGCCGGATGATGGTCACGCCGTAGTGGTGCATCTGCACTTTGGGTAAATTAGCGGCAAACTCTCCTTTGTGAAGCAAATTCATCAAAAGGGTTTGGACACTGTCGTCTCGGTGGTGGCCGAAGGCAAGGAAATCAACCCCATATTCTTTGGCGGCAGCAAAGAGGAGGGAGCGGCGAGTCCTTGAGCAGCTGTAGCATTCAAGCGTTTCTTTGGTTTGGTGGGTTTCTCGGATCACGAAGTCTACGTTGAGTTTGCCACAGATGGCTTGTAGAAGAGGTCGATCGATACCACTACCGCAAGAAAAGGGGCCAAAGATATGGAAAGCTGTTAGACGAAAATTAGGGAACCCTCGCTGACGTAGCGAGGCTAGTAAAAAAAGAAGAGATAAACTGTCTTTGCCGCCGCTTAAGGCGATTCCAAGATGGGTTACTTTAGAAGGCAGCAGGGAAAAGTCATGAATGGCTTTTCTTACTCTACTTTCGAGTTCCTTGCCGAGTGTTGTCCAAGGAGGTTGGGCTGTCGGAATATAGAGATTCATAGGGGTCCGCCTATTGTAAGCCTCTTGTTGATTTCTGTTCCAGAACCCCCTGCCAGTGCAATTAAACTGTTCAAAAACTTGGTATTACTTTGGATGAAAAGCCTGGGCGTGGTAGAATCGGCCCCTCTTTTGAGGTGGGGCTAGAGAGGGTTATTTTGGGATGGATGTGGGTGTTCGATGACGACGAAAAAACCAGGACGAAATGATCCGTGTCCCTGTGGTTCGGGGAAGAAGTTTAAGAAGTGTTGTGAAACCCAGTTGTTGAAGGGTAAATTTCGGGTAACCAAGATTGAGATGGGATCGAGGGCTACAGGTGTTTCATCGAGTTCTGCTGGAGGGCTTTCTTCTTTATTTCAGTCGGCAACGCAAGCACTGCCTTCTCGGACTGTTCTGGAGGAAGATCGCCCTTTGCGACCACCCACCTCTTTTTCTGATCTACCGAAGGTGGTCTCTGAGGATGTTGAGAAAGAGATTGAGGGGAAAGATTAGCCCTTGTTAGACTCGAGCGTCCCCTCCGATTGAGGAGTGGAGGGAAATTATGCTTATGCTGGCGTAGCTCAATTGGTAGAGCGCCCGACTTGTAATCGGATGGTTGAGGGTTCAAGTCCTTTCGCCAGCAACGGGGGTGTCGCATAGCGGCAATTGCAGGGGACTGTAAATCCCCCGGCTTCGGCCTCCGCTGGTTCGAGTCCAGCCGCCCCCAATTCTCATAGACAAAAAGACCTTCAAAACACACCACCAAAAATAAGCGACATGTCCCAACTATGGGACAGCGATTCCACGCCAACCTCAACGCTCTTTCTCCTCCTGAAGCTCATCGCACGATCTCTGCGCGGTCCGAAAATCGTGTGATTTTTTCCTTTAGTGTCCCATTTATGCATTTGAGTATGCGATGTTCGATTGATTGTTAGTTAGTTGTGTAAAAGAATGGGGATGGTTAGAAGATTCTCCCATGCGAAAAGTCGTGAAGCTTAAGGAGCCTCGTGGACGGGTGCGCTATCTTTACTCCATCGACCTCATCGCTATCTCGACAGGCATGAGATACGGGGAAATCATCAACCTAACGTGGGTAGATGTATACACAAATGAATTCAAAAGTTGGGAATTTGACAAGGAGGTAGCTTGGAATTCATCTTTCTGAAGCAGCTAAACTTAAAAAGTTTAGCGATACCA
>JAGVDZ010000047.1 GCA_020058465.1 Parachlamydiales bacterium
CTCGTAGAGTTCTATATCATATTGAGCTGCTACGAGGTAGGCCATGGCTTTGGCCATCCCTAGCTTGAGGGTGCTTTGGGGATTTTTCAGGACAAACTGCGATTCAATGGCAAGATGTTTTGGCCGGTAGGTTTGAACTAAGGAGGTCAAGGCTTCAAAGAGGATCAAGTAACGGCGTTGCAATGGGGCCTCTGCTGGAGGACGGATGCACCCATAGTCGACCACCTTCACCCCAGATGAGGTAGACTGTAAAAGACCATACCCGGTAATCCTCGTCCCTGGATCGATGCCTAAGTAAATCGGATCTTCTTTGCTTTTTGGTTCCATATTCTTGTATTTTTCTGAAGATGTCTTATTATTCGCACCCTTTTTCTTGTGTTGTGAGAATGCCCAACTGGATCGGTGATGCGGTGATGGCCAGCCCCCTAATTCGGGCAGTCCGACTTCTTTGGCCAGATACTCGATTGATCTTGATGTGTCAAGAGCCTTTAGAAGGTTTATTTGCCCGTGACGAGAGAGTCGATCATGTCGTGACATTCCAAAGAAAAAAAGGGGTTTTAGGTAGGGTATTGATGGGACGTGAGGCGATCTTCAAGCTTCGGCAAGAGCCTTTGGATGTGGGGATTTTAGCGACTAGGTCATGGTCGTCGGCTTGGTGGTTTTGGCAAGGTGGGGTACGAAAACGGATCGGATATGGAGGACGGGGTAGAGACTGGCTTTTGACCACCTCCTTGCCTCTCGAAAAGGGCCCTTTACATCATGTTGAGCGATATGCGCAACTGTTGTCTCCTTGGACAGCTACGACCCCTTTCAGCCCCTCTTTGATCGTAGGAGAAGATGAGATGCTTCAAGCACGAAAGAGGCTTGGAGATAGCTCTCTTTGGGTCGCCATCCATCCTGGAGCTGCTTATGGGAGTGCCAAATGCTGGCCTTTGAAGTATTACGAAAAGTTAGCCCATCTTCTTCTCGAAGACCGGAGAATCAAGATCGTGTGGGTAGGTGATCGAACCTTGAAGCCTGCGATCGATTTGATGGAACAGCGTCTACCTTCTTTTCGCTCTTTATCTTTGATGGGGGCAACGACTCTAAGAGAGCTGATGGGGGTGTTAAAAGTAGTTGACATGTTCGTGACAAACGACAGTGGACCGATGCATATTCGGGCTGCTTTTGGTAAGCCTCTAGTTGCTTTATTTGGTTCGACAGATCCGATTGAGACAGGCCCTTATCGAATGCAAGAGTCTGTGGCGCGCCATCCTGTCCCTTGCAGCCCTTGTTTTCGAAGAACCTGCCCGATTGGTCTGCCCTGTATGTACAACATGACACCAGTCATGATCGCCGATCGGGTGTTACGAGAGCTTTTTCCCTATACTCCTTTGCGAAGACATAGCCATGCTTTGTAAAGGAGTCCAACAAAGGTACAAAGCCTGGGTATTTCGAAAGAGACTCCGAAAGTGGAAAGCTGAGCGAGTGCGGCGCGTCTTTGTGGCTTGGAACCGAGGTCTTGGAGATTTGCCTTTGGGCCTATTTGCTCTACGGCAGACCTTAGAGGAGGCGATTGCCGATGTCGAAGTGCACTTTGTCTCAAGAGCTGGACTTCAAGAGGGGTTTTCTTTTTTAGCTCCCTCAGATCGGGTTTGGATCGCCTCCGATTGGGAACGAGGCCGCCCTTATGACGTTCAAAAAACTCTCGCTGTACTCGGCCTCCAGCTGACCCCTTCAGACCGTCTTTTATGCTGGCCAGATCCCACCTCTTGGGTGCGCTGGCAGATTGGAACTTTGATCCCAAAACTGTCTTGGCCTTTGCTTGTCCAAGCCGACTCACTGCTGCACGATGAAACGATCCATTGGATTGGCTTGCAGCCAGATGTAGAAACAGAGCATGGTCCCTGGCGGCAGTGGCCCAAAGAACGTTGGGAAGAGCTGATGGCAAGGCTCGAAAAGATATCAGGGGTTCGTGTGGCCTTATTTGGTCAAAAGCCCTCCCCTCTATCTTACCAGGTGCAAGGATCTGATTTGCGAGGGCAAACTTCGTTGTACACCCTACTCAAGACAATAGAGCAGTCGGTCGCGGCCCTTGTCTTGCCCGATTCTGGTATTTTGTCGATGTTATATTATCTCGGTCATCAATACCCTTTACGGTTGATCTCTCTTTGGGCAGATCGGCAAGGTGTGTTGAAGCAAAATGTCCCTTCTCCAAATCGCCGGTTGATCCATAAACCATGCATTGATTTGAGCCGTACGTGGCGCCAGATTTCTGTCTCTTCTGTCTACAAGGAGTTGATCATGACGGTGCCGAGTCGCTCAGAAGAAGAGCTCCCCCCCTTACAGGGGGAGTTGAAAACAGGGGTGATCCTTTTGTCGGGAGGTTTGGGTAGCCGGTTGAGTCAAGGGAGCCCAAAAGGATGTTTAGAGGTACGGGGCAAAAGTTTATTTGCATGGTTAATTGATCAAGTGCCTCTGGAAATCCCGATAGCGATCATGACCTCTTCTCGCTATGATCGGGCTATCCGCAGTTATTGCCATTCATTTATTGATAGAGGGTTTAATATTTCGTTCTTTGTGCAAGAGGAGTTGCCATTTCTAGATGACATGGGGACTGCGTACCCAGAATATGCCCCTTCCGGCAATGGGTCTTTGTTTCGATCCTTTATAGAGGCGAAGCTGGACTTGGTCTTTCTTCGAAAACGGATTCAAAGTGTGATGGTTCTTCCTATCGACAACTGGAAAGCAAAAGTGTTAGATCGAAGAGTCGTAGGCCATCATCGTCTGAGCCAAGCGGAGGTCACCCTTGTGGGTATGGCAAGAGAGTCGAAGTTAGAGAAAATGGGAGCTATCGTCGAAAAAGAAGGGAAGATCTCAATACGAGAGTACACAGAACAAGATCCAACCATGTATTATCCATTAAGTTATACTGGTATCAGTGTTTGGGATTTAGCTTTGTGTCAACGCTTGGCTGATAGGGATCTACCCATTCATTTGGTTCGAAAGCCCTTGATATCGAATCCAGAAAAGTTGGCTTGGAAGCAAGAACGATTTATCTTTGATGGACTTCAGGAAGCAAAGCGGGTGGAAGTGGTATCTGTATTGAAGAAGGGGTGGTACCAGCCGATCAAAACGCAAGAAGATTGGCATCAATGTGAGATGGAGGGTATTTCAGTGTGAAGAGAAGACAGATAGCGTACCTGGGGGCAGGGACATGGGGATTTGCGCTGGCTTCTTTGTTGGCGCAAAATGGACACAGTGTGATCCTCTGGGCCCGCAATCCTGCATTAGTCTCTGAGTTAGAGAGGACAAGAAGACACCCTAAATTGTCTCCTATTGAGCTCCCTGCTTCTGTTTCCATCACCTCTAATTTGATAGCAGCATTGCAGGGGGCAGAGGTCATCGTAGAGAGTGTCACATCCTCGGGACTTAGATCTGTCTTCCAACAAGTAGCGAAGATTGCGTCATTGGAAGTGCCCATTGTGGTGACGTCAAAAGGGATTGAGCAAAAAACATCCTATCTCCTCCCTGAGGTGGTGAAAGAGATTGCACAGGGGACGTTTAAAATTGGCTGTCTGACTGGGCCGAGCCTAGCAGATGAAGTGTTGCGAGGGCTGCCTGCTTCTGTGGTATCAACTGCTTACGACATGAGTGTCACGACACTGATCCAAGAATTATTTGGAACGCCCCGTTTTCGGGTGTACCCGAATAACGATATGAATGGGGTCTGTTTCGGAGGGGCCATGAAGAATAC